>PMMB01000318.1 GCA_003165495.1 Gammaproteobacteria bacterium
TCATTGATAGTGACCGTCGACAACGGCGTATCGAGCGTGGCCGGGGTGGAGGCGGCGCGAGAATTGGGTGTACCCGTGTTGGTGACGGATCACCATCTGCCCGGCGCCGTGCTGCCGCGCGCAGAGGTCATCGTCAATCCAAACCTCGCGAACGGCCGATTTGGAAGTTCTGCCTTGGCCGGCGTGGGTGTCGCGTTTTATGTCGTCGCGGCTCTCGCGAGGACTTTGGTCCAAGATGATTTTCGAGCCGCAGAATTACTCGACTTGGTGGCTCTCGGCACGGTCGCCGACGTGGTGCCGCTGGATCGCAATAACCGGGTATTGGTTGCGCAAGGGCTGCGCCGCATTCGCGCCGGCCGTTGCGTGCCCGGCATTCGGGCATTGCTCGAATCGGCGGGCCGGCGCTTCGCAGAAATCACCGCGGCCGATTTGGGTTTTGCCGTGGCACCGCGTTTGAACGCCGCGGGCCGACTCACCGATATGAGCGTAGGCATCGCCTGCCTGCTCGCCGACGATGCGTCCGAAGCGGGGCGTCTGGCCGGGCTGCTCGCCAAGCTCAACGAGGAGAGACGCGAAATCGAACAACGCATGCAGCTCGAGGCGCTCGACATCGCCGCCGGCGTGCGCTTCAGCGACGATGGCGACGAATCACTCGGGCTGTGCCTGTTCGACGAGAGCTGGCATCAAGGCGTGGTGGGTCTGGTCGCCGGCCGCATCAAAGACCGACTGCATCGCCCGGTCATTGCCTTCGCGCGCGCCGAGGATGGTTCTCTGCGCGGTTCGGCGCGTTCGGTCGCCGGCGTCAATATTCGCGACGCTCTTGACAGCATCGCGACGCATCACCCGGGTCTCATCAACAAATTCGGCGGCCACGCCATGGCCGCAGGAATGAGCCTGCCGGAGGGAAACTTAAGAATGTTCAGAGCCGCTTTCGCGGCCGAGGTTGCCGCGCGCGCCGACCGCGAATCGCTCACCGGTGTGATTCATTCGGACGGCGCGCTCACCGCTGCCGAACTCTCCCTTGAAACCGCCCGTATGTTGCGCGGTGCCGGCCCTTGGGGACAGAGCTTTCCGGAGCCCGTATTCGACGGAGACTTCCAAATCGTCGATGCGCGGATCGTGGGTGGCAAGCATCTTAAAATGCAGCTCAAAGCGGCGGCCGCCGAGGCGGGCGCCGAAGCGGGCGCCGGTGCGGGTACCGATCCGATCGAGGCGATCGCCTTTGGCTACATTGGCGGTGCCACCGAGGATCCGCGGTTGCGCAGCGGCGCGCGGATACGGCTCGCCTATCGCCTCGAAGTCAATGAATACCGCGGTGTCGAGCGGGTGCAATTGAACTGCCAGCATTTGAGCCTCACTTAATTGCGGGATCCGTACACGCTGCAGCGATTTGTCGACGCTCAGCGCGGCGTCTACGCACAGGCGGAGACGGAACTTCGCGCCGGCCGCAAGGAGAGCCACTGGATGTGGTACATCTTCCCGCAGGTCAAAGGCCTCGGCCAGAGTGCGATGGCGCAGAAGTACGCCATATCCTCACTGGGGGAAGCAACGGAATACTTGAATCACCCGGAGCTTGGAAAACGGCTCCGGGAATGCACCCAGCTTGTGACCGCGATCAATGGCCGATCTATCCAGGACATCTTCGGCTATCCCGATTATCTGAAATTCCATTCATCGATAACACTTTTTGCGCATGCTACCCACGACAATCTGATCTTCATGGATGCTTTGAGAAAGTACTATCGATCCGAGTTCGATCACCACACTATCGAGCTATTGTGAGGGCGATCTCGGTGCTGCGTCGCGGCGTGACCCGGGGAATGCAATGAACCAAACTGCGAGCGAATTGCGTTGACAAGGCTCTTTCCGGGGAGAAACTGTATGAAGAATAAAGTGATGGCGAGCGGCCTCGCTTGCGCGGCGCTTACCCTGTGTCTCGTTGCGAACGCTGAGGACAAAAAGACAGCGCCGAGCGACGCGGATATGATCAAGAGTGCGATGAATGCAGCACCTGCAAGTGTCGCCAAGAACGCGACCATCGTGACGATGGAAGCCGACGGCAAGATGCGCACGCTACGCAAGGGAAGCAATGGGTTCACTTGCATGCCGGACAACCCGGCAACACCGGGACCCGATCCCATGTGTATGGATAAGAACGCGATGGACTGGGTCCATGCGTGGGCGGGCCACACGTCGCCGACGGCGGGCAAGGTCGGATTCATGTACATGCTCGAAGGGGGTACCGATGCGAGCAATACAGATCCGTACGCGGCGAAGCCGACCGCCGCGAACCACTGGATCAAGACCGGGCCGCACGTGATGATCGTGGGCGCCGATCCAAGCTTTTACGACGGCTACCCGAAGAGCCCCGACCCCGACACCTCCGTGCCGTACGTCATGTGGGCGGGTACCCCTTACCAGCACCTGATGGCGCCCGTGAAGTAGCAGCGTGCGAGTGCCGCTAAGCTGGCGGCGAGGACCCCCGCGCGTACGGGGGTCCTCCGTTCGTGCGGTAGCAGACAGACCGAGAGGCTGGGTTTGTTACCCTTTAGGAATGCGTTGGATAGACAATCGTGCGCTCGCGACCGGTTGCGGATTGCTGATCGTGTCAGGAGCGTTCCTCGTATTGTGGGTCGCTGCTGCGCCGGCGGCGAATAGCGCACACGACACTATCGAGACCCGGCCCGCAGCGCAGGCCCTGGACGGCCTGCGTCACGCCTGGTTTGATCAGCTCGACGAATTGACCGGCATTGCGCGCTCCCTTGCGGTGGCAGATGACACCTACGAGTTTGTGCTGCGTCCCAACATTCCTTACGTCAATGCTCATTTTGCCGCCACGCTGCTGGCTGCTGACAAGATCGACACAGTCCTGATTGTCAATCGCAAGGCGAAACCGCTATTTTGGCGTCGCTTCAACCATGGCCGCAATAGCGGCTTTTCTGATGCGAGGGCGTTCCTGGCCGAATTGCCGCCGCTGCCGCCGCCCGGTGTCGCCGGTGTAGCGAGCTTCGCCGGAGTCGCAATGCTTGCACAAGGCCCGGCGCTCGTAGCCGCAATGCCGATTTATGCGACAACCGGTTCGGGAGCGGCTCGTGGCTGGCTCATCGCGGCGCGGACTCTCGATGCGATCCAGTCGCATCGCTTGGAGGAGACGGCGCATATTCCGGTCCAGCTGCTCGATCCTGCCGCTTCGACTCCCGGCGGAGACATTGAGGCAGCGCTGCATCAGCCACTGACGCCCATCGTGAGCTTGGACGCTACTCACATCCATGGGGTCATGGCGGTGATGGATGTCCGGGGAAAACCTTTTCGAGTATTCAGCGTCTTGCTGGCGCGACAGACCGGCGGATCCGGTCCGCGGCCCCCTTTGTCGGCTGGCCGATCCACGCTATCGCTTGCTCTCGCGGTCTTCATCGGCTGCATCGCTACCGTAACATTAGGTGTCTTGCACATTCGGCGCCGCAGAATTGCTCTGGTCCGGATAGTTGCAGATCCAACCGGCGCGACCCCCGTGCCGGTCCGGCCCGACGGCGGTGTACCGCCCGAGACAGAAGTGCCGCATTTTTCTCGAGAAGCGCCGCATTTTTCTCCAAGAGAGCTCGCGGTCGCACCCGGCGCGGGATTCAATGCGGTTCAGGCTCGGGACCGGCTGCACACACGGCTCGCAGCAATAAATGCCGGCATTCGCTATCAGCCTCAGATCGATCTCGCGACCGGCCGCGTTTCTGGGGTTGAGGCTCTGCTATGCACGTCGGGGTCAGGCGAGGTCCGGCCGGCGCTCAAGTTCATTGCCGAGATCGAGGCCACCGGTCTCGGATTGGCGTTACTCGAGTACCGGCTTCAAGAAGCTTGCCGTGACCAGCGCATTTGGCTGCGATCAGTCGGGCATGACTTCCCGGTTGGAATCCCCGTGTCACAGCGCACGCTTGTAAACCGCGGCTTCCTGCCCCTCGTGCGGCGAATCCTCATGGAGAATGAGCTCGCACCGGAATTCCTCGAACTCGAGATCCCGGAAGCCGTCCTCGGCGCGAGCGCGGCTACACTGGGCGCGCTAAAGGAGGCCCACGCGGCCGGTATATCGATAGCCATCGAAGGTTTTAACGGCACAAAGTCCAATCTTCGCTTGCTGACGCTCGTGCCTATCGCGAAGCTGCGGCTCGATCCGGCGCTGGTCCACAACATCGGCGGCGGCGCGCCTGAAGCGCTGCTGTTCGACGGGATTACCGGCGCGGCCCGAGGTCTTGGAATCGTTGTGTGTGTGACGGGTGTTGCCTCACCCGATTTGTTGGCGGCCATCCTTCGGCATGGAAGACCGTTGGCGCAGGGTATGGCGCTCGGTGCGCCGGTCGACGGTGAAAAGTTCCTCCAGCTTCTGCGCGGCAGCTGCGTAGATACGACGAGCGTACGGCCATTGGAACTCGACGACGCCGGCGACGCCACACATGCAAAGCGCCTTAGGAGCACCTAGCTACACGTTCACCATGCTCATCGCATCGATTGGTTCGGGCACACGTCGGCGGGGAGGCGCGGGTAATGACAATAGGAGATCCTGAATCCTATTCGTGAGAAGGGCTTTGAGCGGCAAGACTTCCACGAAAGGAACGGCGTCCGACAATAGGTACCCCTGTAAAAACATTGCGCGATTGTCCAAGAGCCAAGCAAACTGTTGCGGCCGCTCAATTCCTTCGGCTGTAACTTGAAGCCCCAAACCTGCGCAAAGATCGATGATCGCACGAGCGATTGCGGCTGACCGCGCGCTCGTGTCGATACTTGCGACCAGGCTGCGATCCAACTTGATTCTGGACAGCGGCAACAGCTCCAATGAGGCGAGAGAGGAGTACCCTGTACCGAAATCGTCCAGCGCGATTCCAAATCCGTGCGAATGCAAAACGCGAAGCGCCGCGATGGTGGTTGAACCTGTCTGCAATACCATTTCGGTCAATTCGAACTCTATACAGTGCGCGGGCAGCCGAAATTCAAGCAACAGAGCCAAGATTTGTTCAATAAAGCGATGATCGAGCAACTGGCGTGGGGATATGTTGATTGCGACGCACACGTCCGGCCATTCGCCATGGTACCAACGGGAGGCATCTTCCACCGCGGTACGCAGAACCCAAGTATTTATATCCGAAATGAGCCCGGATTGTTCCGCCACCGCAAGGAATTCTCCTGGTTTTGCCACGCGCCCGTCGGGCATTCGCCACCTCAGAAGCGCTTCAACGAGCTCCGTTTCCGAAGTTGCCAAATTGATTTCCGGCTGGTACACGAGTTCGAATTCTGATCCTTCGATCGCCCGCCGCAATCCCTGCTCGATCATAAACCGCGTCGCAGCGGTTTTGATCAGTTCCGGCGTGAACACAGCGAGCTGGCTGCGGCCTAGCTCCTTGGCGCGGAACAAGGCTGAATCCGCGGCGCGCAGCAGCCCCTCCGTGTCCCACCCATGTTCGGGAAAAATGCTTGCACCGACGCTGACACTGATGCTGAGTTCCCGATCATCGACGGAAACCAACTGATGGAAAGCATCGACAAGATTCCGTCCCGTCGCATGGATGGCTTCAACGGACATGGCGCTTTCGTACACCAATGTAAATTCGTCACCGCCCAAGCGGGCGACGAACCCCAAGCCGTCCGCGAATTCCTCGAGCCGATTGGCGACGCTCATGAGAACGCGGTCGCCAAACGCATGTCCTAGACTATCGTTGAAGTTCTTGAAGTTATCTATATCGATAAAATACACGCCGATGTAGCGGTCATCGCGGCTCGCGCGGTCGATGGCGGTGTTGAGCAATGCAGATAAATGCCGGCGATTCGGCAGTGACGTCAGGGGATCTTGCAGCGCGAGCTGTTGCAGCTTATGAGTTCGCTCCTGGACTGTTTCCTCGAGGCTTTCTTGTTGGTATCGACTAAGATCTTGCGCCGCTGCCAGCTTCGTGGCCATTTCGTTGAAAGCACTCGCCAATGTGTCGAGCTCTCTTATACCTCCGCGAGACACTTCCACTCTCATGTCGCCGCTTGCAAGTTGGGCTGTTGCCCTCAATATGCGGTGTACCGGCGTCAGAACGCTGCGCACGGTAGCGATTGAGATTGCGGTAATGAACAGAATCACGATCGTAGTCACTGCGGCCAATAGATTGCGGGTATCGGGGTCGGTTTCCTTTAGCGTGGTTTCAGTGACGGTATCGCCGGCGGGCGCGGTCACTGCCGATATGGGCGGCGGCGACCACGCGGAAGCTGCGGTTGTGGCCGCGGATAGCAATGAGCGTGCGTGGGAGAATTGCTGTACTTCGTCGTCGTATTGGACGTTCAGCGCATACAGGGATGCCCGCAGGGTCACTAATGAATAGAAATCCTCTTGTATACCCCGAACCCAATTCAAGCCATCGGATTTCTCGAGGCTCCTCCGGTGCGCCTCGAAGCTCGCTGCAAATGCGTTTTCATTGGCCGCCAGAATGTCGATTTCATCGGTGCTGACGGCGTCACCGGAAACTATATGCCGCGAGTGTTGCCGAATCGCGTCGAGATAAGAGCGCAATTGTATTTGCGATTGCCGGGCAATGACGCGTCCAAATATCTTCAAAGCGCCGTCAAGCGATTGCTGAATCCTCCTGTCTATCGCTTCTGAATGGTCGGAGTACTCCACGCGCGCCGAGCGGCGCTGATCCGCCACATGTATCAGCGCTTGCCCACGATCGAGATACTCCGCT
>PMMB01000083.1 GCA_003165495.1 Gammaproteobacteria bacterium
AACCTCGAGACCCTGTGGGCCGGCATCCACGACTCTCTATATGGCTTTCGCGTCTACCCCATCGAAGCTCTGATCGCAATCATGCGTCGGCAACCCTGGATGCGGCGCTTCGACTTCGACGTGGAAGCGGTGGTGCGTCTGTGCTGGCGCGGCGTCCGGCCCATCAACCTCCCGGCGCCGGTGCGCTACTTTCGTCCCGAGGAAGGCGGTGTTTCACATTTCAACTACTGGCGCGACAACGCCTTGCTGACTTGGATGCACTTTCGGCTATTTTGGGGATTCATCGTGCGCCTGCCGCTGTTGTCGGCGCGACTCATGCGTCGCGCGGGTGGCTAGGGAGGGTTGCCGCGGAGGTCGGCACCTATATAATGCCGGCAACTTAAAACCCAAACGAAAAGCCTAGCCTATGTCCGACAACGCGTCGCTCATGCAACAGCCGGCGCCACTGACCGATGTCGGTCTGCAGCGCGAAATCGCCGCCCTGTTCGTGCAAGCATTGAATCTCGAAGTCCTGCCGCAGGATATCGATCCCGAGGCCCCCCTGTATGGTGAGGGATTGGGGCTCGACTCCATCGATATCTTGGAGGTGGCGCTGATCGTCTCCAAGCAGTACGGCATTCAATTGCGCGCCGACGCTGCGGAGAATCAGCAGACCTTCCGTTCCTTGAGGCACCTAGCAGAGTACATTGCGGCGCATAGGACGAAGTAGCGATGTGTTGGCGGCGTAGAGTGCAGCTGGCCGCGATCATCGTATTCGTTGTCGCTTACGCAGGACTGTCGCACTACAGCAATTCCGTCGCCACGGCCCACAATTTGGGGGTCGGTCTGGCCTTGGGACCCGTGCTCACGGTCGGTCTCCTTCTAGTCTGGCGCTGGACCCACCTGTGGGTTGCACTGCTGACGGCAGCCGCCGCGGCCGTCCTCCTGCGTCAGTACTGGCCGGTCTTGGAGAAGAATTTCTCCGTGGTCTATCTGCTGCAAGAAGGTGGCTTTTACGGCCTCATGGCGGCCAGTTTCGGCCAGTCCCTGCGTGGGCGCCGTGTGGCGCTGTGCACGCTGCTCGCGGACAAAGTGCATGGGCCTCTCTCACCGCAAGAAGTGCTCTACACCCGGCGCGTCACGGCCGCGTGGTCCCTGTTCTTCGTCTTGATCACGGCAGCGACCTTGAGCTTGTTCGTCTTCGCGCCGCTGCGCATTTGGTCGCTGTTCGCGAATTTCTGCGTGCTGCCGCTGATGGGACTGATGTTCGTGGCCGAATATGCCGTGAGGCGGCGCGCGCTGCCGCAATTGCCGCGCCGAGGCATACTCGCCGCCGTACGGGTTTATTTCGCGATCTCACCCTAAGCGCCCTTTAAGATGGATACGATCGCGTTACTGTCGCATAGCACACCCACGGCGGTGATTGCCTACCGAGCCGGCGTCCCGGTCACTGCGCAACGCTTCTTATCCGACGCCAAACATTTGGCGCGAAGCTTGCCCGCCGGCAATCATGTGCTGAACGTGTGCGCCGATCGATACCGCTTCACGGTGGGACTCGCGGCATGCCTCATCACGGGGCGCGTCAGCCTGTTGCCGTCGACGCACACGCCCGAAGTGATCGCGCAACTGGCGGGTTTCGCGCCGGACGCATTCTGCCTGACCGACGACCGGTCTCGCGATATTGGTCTGCCCAGAGTCTTTTATCCCGAGGAACTGCCCACCACCGACGTCGCTTGGGACGTCCCGCAGATTCCAGCGACGCAACTCGCCGCCATTGTCTTCACCTCGGGATCGACCGGCACGCCGCTGCCCTACAAGAAAACTTGGGGCCGGCTTGCACGCTGCGTACTCGACGGCGCCCGTCGCCTGGGGCAGTTGGACGGCAGATCACACGTCCTGATCGGTACGGTGCCTGCGCAGCATATGTATGGCTTCGAATCCACTGTGCTGCTGGCCCTGCTGAGCGGCAATTCCTTCTGCGCGGAGCGGCCCTTTTATCCCGCCGATATCGCGGCCGCCGTGGCGGCGGTGCCCCGGCCGCGAACATTGGTGACGACTCCGGTTCACTTGCGCGCCTTACTCGCCTCGCAGATCGATCTGCCGCCGATGGATCTCGTCGTCTCGGCCACCGCGCCCTTAGGCCAAGATCTGGCACGCGCAGTCGAAGCGAGATTCCACACCTCTTTGCTGGAGATCTATGGCTCCACGGAAACCGGGCAGATCGCCATGCGCCGCACCGCCGAGTCGGTCACCTGGCGGCTCTGGCCGCACATTCGGCTGAAAGTATCGAGCGACCAGGTGTTCGCGCACGGTGGTCACGTCGAACAAGTGACGGCGATGCAAGATGTTATCGAGATTACCGGCGATGACGAATTCCTGCTGCACGGCCGCACGGCCGACTTGGTCAACGTCGCCGGCAAGCGCAGTTCATTTGGCTACTTGAACGCGCAGTTGAATGCCATCCCCGGGGTGACCGATGGTGTGTTTTTCCTGCGGGACGGCGCCAGCGGCTCCACCGGAGTGGCGCGCCTGGGCGCGGTGGTGGTTGCTCCGACTTTGAGCGTCGCCGCGCTGACCGAACACCTGCGCCAACGGATCGATCCGGTGTTCCTGCCGCGCCCGTTGATTATCGTCGAGAGCCTGCCGCGCAATGCCACCGGCAAGGTGCCGCAACAGGAACTGCAACACCTGGCAAATCGTCACTTGCAGACCGATGAATCGCTATGAACGCGCAGGCTGCCGTAACCATGCACAGCCCGATCGAGATCTCGAGAGATCACCCGTCGTTCGCCGGTCACTTCCCCAAGTTTCCCGTCCTGCCGGGTGCCGTCCTGCTCGACGAGGCACTGCAAGTCATCCAACGCGAGCGGGGTATCGATCTTACACAGTGGCAAATCGCGTCCGCCAAATTTCTCGAGGTCGTGCGCCCCGGCGATGCATTGCACTTGGAGCATATCGTCGCGAGCAAAGGCGGCCTGATTCGCTTCACCATTCGCGTCGCGAATCGAATAGTGGCCAGTGGCAGCCTATCGAGCGTGGCGCGGCCGGACGGCGCTGCGTGACCCCCAAGGCCGCGAACCTCGTGGACCCTCGGACCAAGGCGGATTGGATCAGACACCGCGAGCGAGGCAGCAACGCAATGCTGCGCGTAATGGCGTTTCTCTCGCTGCGTCTGGGCAGAACCTTGAGCCGCATTCCGCTGTATGGGATCGCGATCTATTTCTTTTTGTTCGCGCCGAATGCGCGGCGTCATGCGCGGCGTTATTTGCGCCTTGCGCTCGGCCGGCGCCCAAGCGCGCGCGATCGCTTTCGGCAAATATTGAGCTTTGCCACCACCATTCACGATCGCGTGTATCTGGTCAGCGGGCAATTCGAGATATTCAACATCACGCTCGAGGGCGAGGCCTTGGTGCATGCGCAGTCGCAGACCGGCCGCGGCGCCATGCTCATGGGTGCCCACATGGGCAGCTTCGAGGTGACGCACAGCCTCGGCCGGCGCCAGCGCGGACTTGAAGTCGCCATGGCCATGTACGAGGAGAATGCGCGCAAGATCAACGCCACGCTCGCGGCCATCAATCCGCACCTGGTATCCGATATCATTTCGCTGGGCCGGATCGACGCCATGCTCAATATTGCCGAACGTCTCGAGCGCGGCGCGTTCGTCGGCGTGCTGGCTGATCGCACGCTGGGGCGTGAGCCGGTACAGGCGGTGTCCTTGCTGGGCGAGCGCGCGTACTTGCCCACGGGTCCCATGCGCGCGGCGGCCATCCTGCGCTGCCCGGTGTTCTTCATGGCCGGGCTGTATCGCGGCAAGAACAACTACCATGCGGTATTCGAGCGGGTCGCGGATTTTTCCGCGATTCCCGCCGGAGCCCGCAATGCCGCGGTCCGTTCGGCGATCGAGCGCTATGCCGCAGTGCTCGACCAGTACTGCCGCAGCGATCCCTATAACTGGTTTAATTTTTACGACTTCTGGCGCACCCAGGACGGAGTCTCGAGCGCATGATGCGACGTGCTCTTGGACCGCTGGTGCTGGCATGGCTCTGCGCCGCGGGCGGCGCCGCCCCCGTCACGAGCGATCTCGACGCAGTGATGGGCCTGCTTGCGATGCGCCAGCACGGGCGGGTCGAGTTCATCGAACAGCAGTTCCTTGCCATCCTCGATCGCCCGGTCGAATCCTCGGGCGAATTGCGCTACGACGCGCCGGATCGTTTGGAGAAGCGCACGCTGCTGCCCAAATCCGAGCGCATGGTGCTCGCCGGCGGCGAATTGACCGTGGAGCGCGGCGGGCGCCGGCATATGCTGGATCTGCATCGGTACCCGCAAATTCAGCCGTTTATCGAGAGTATCCGCGCCACTTTGGCGGGCGATCGAAGCGCGCTCGAACGGATTTTTCACGTGGAATTTACCGGCAGCGTGGAGCGCTGGAGTCTGACTCTCGTTCCCTTGGACCATCAATTGACGCGGACCGTCAAGCAGGTGCAGATCGACGGGTCGAGAGACCAATTGCTGAGGGTTGAAATTCGCCAGGCCGACGGCGATCGCTCACTGATGACCCTGCGCGCACCCGCAGCGCCATGAACTGGCGGCGCACTCGGATACCGGCGCTCTGGCTCTGTTGCGTCGCTCTCGCGTCTATCATCGTGGCGCGCGCCCACTACATCACGGACTTGTCGGCGTTTTTGCCCGCATCGCCCACCCCCACGCAACAATTATTGGTGGACCAGCTGCGCGATGGTCCGGCCTCGCGCCTGATTCTGATCGCGATTGAACGGGGCAGCGCCGCCGGTCGAGCACAAGTATCCGTCGCAATGGCGAGCCGACTGCGTCGCGACCGGCAATTCTCCAGCGTCAACAACGGCGAGCCGGTGACCGCGCAGCGCGATCGCGAGTTCCTGTTTGAGCATCGCTATCTGTTGAGCGATTCGGTGACCGCGGCGCGATTTTCGGTGCCGGGCCTGCACGCCGCAATCGAGGACGCGATCGAGGATTTGGCATCCTCCGCAGGACCATTGCTCAAGTCGCTGCTACCGAACGACCCCACGGGCGAAATGTTGCACATCATCGATCAACTGCAGCGCACGCCTTCGCCGGCGACGAGCGGCGGCGTCTGGGTTTCCCCCGACGGCGCGCGCGCACTGATGGTGGCGCAAACGGCGGCAGGCGGCTCCGATACCGATGCGCAAGGTAGCGGCATCGAGGCGATCCGCGCGGCATTCGCGGCGGCGGTGAGCGAATCGTCCGCGAGCGATGCAAAAGCCATGCAATTGAAATTGAGCGGCCCCGGCGTGTTTGCCGTCGGCGCGCGCGCCAAGATCGAACGCGCCGCCATTCGTCTGTCGATCGCCAGCAGCATTCTGGTCGTAACGCTGTTGTTTGCCGTGTATCGGTCGTTGCCGGCGCTCGCGCTGGGTCTCGCGCCTGTCGCGAGCGGTGCGGTGATCGGGATCGCCGCGGTCGCGCTGGGTTTTGGCGCTGTCCATGGCGTTACCTTGGGCTTCGGCATTACCTTGATCGGCGAGTCGGTGGACTATTCGATTTATTTTTTCGTATCCTCGCACAGCCTGCGGCAGAACGAACCCGCCGGCCTGAGCTGGCAACGAGCATGGTGGCCCACGATCCGCTTAGGGATGCTGACTTCGGTGTGCGGCTTCGCCTCGCTGCTGCCCTCGGGCTTTCCCGGCCTCGCGCAACTCGGCCTGTATTCGATCAGCGGGTTGGTCGCGGCTGCGTTGGTGACGCGCTATGTGTTGCCCGCGCTGTTGCCGATCGGATTCGTCATTCACGATGTCACGCCGTTGGGTACCCGCGTCGCCCGACTGTTGCGGCGGCCACGACAACTTCGCGGCTTACGTCTCGCGGCCTTGGGTCTGGCGCTTGCGGCGCTGGCGCTAGCTGTACTGCACCAGCATCAAGCTGGGTTGTGGAATCGCGAACTTTCGGCGTTGAGCCCGATATCCGCGGAGGATCAAAACTATGACGCCAATTTGCGGAGCGACTTGGGGGCCGCCGACGTACGCGACCTGGTGATCGTCTCCGGCCCGACGCTCGATTCCGCGCTTGAGCTAGCCGAACGTGCGGCCCAAGCGCTAGGCGCCTTGGTGGACGCTAAAGTGATCGGCGGTTTCGACAGTCCGGCGAATTACCTACCCAGCGTGGCGACTCAGGAGGCACGCCGCGGCAGCTTGCCCAGTGCGCCGCAATTACGCGAGAACTTACGCCAGGCCACAGCCGGGTTGGCGCTGAGCAGCGAACGCCTGCAGCCCTTTTTGAGCGATGTCGAAGCGGCGCGGCGCGGACCGCTGCTCACGGCGCAAGATCTGCGGGGAACATCTCTGCGCGCAGGCTTCGACGCGCTGATCCTGCACCAAAAGAATCGCTGGAATGCGCTGCTGCCGCTGCACCCTTCGCCTAAGGCGCAGGCAGTCGATACGGCTCAGGTGAGGGCAGCGCTGCAACGTGGAGAGCTCAACGAGGTGCAAGTGCTCGATCTCAAACAGGAGTCCGACGCCTTGTATGCCAGCTATTTGACCGAGGCGATTCACTTGTCGCTGGCGGGCGTCCTGGCGATCATCGTACTGTTGTTGATTGCGCTGCGCTCGCCGCTGCGCGTGGCGCGCGTATTGGCGCCGCTGCTGCTGGCCGTACTCACGGTGGCCGCCGGTCTCGCATTGAGCGGGGTGCAACTTACCATTCTGCACTTGGTGGGCAT
>PMMB01000305.1:0-14186 GCA_003165495.1 Gammaproteobacteria bacterium
TGGTGTTCTTCGTCGAACAACGAGAGTGACGGCTTGATGAGGTCGCTGCGGGCGATAGGCCCAACAGATGACGGGAGTCGGCATCTTTCACCACCGGTAAGCGCTCGAGATGATGTACGGCAAGCCGAGTCGCGACAATTCGGCAGGTCTCTTCAGGGAGCGCCATGACGGGCAAATTCTCGCCAAATAGATCGCTGATGCGAGCAGTACCTGAGGATCCGACGTGTTTCATCAATATGGCACGGTCGGCCATTCCCAGAAACCGACCGGCGCTCACGATCGGGAACGCGCGATGCACCTGATGTGGGCCGAAATGGGTGTCGAGTGCCTCGGCAATGGAGGTATTAGCGTCGATTGTCGTCGCGTCGCGAGTCATGACCTCGCGGCCCAGGGTATTGTGGGCCGGAGAATTCGGCGCGGTAGACCAATAATGAAAGAAGAAAATGTTGGTGAAAAGCCGGATGAGTTGGAGCAGGGCATAAGCGGCTACGGTACTTAAGACTCCGACACATGCTGCCGCGGCGGCAATTCCGAGCAATCTCGGATCGGCAGCAAAGTCTTTTCTGGTGTCCGTTGCATGGACGATCATATTGCACCGATGGGCACGGGAAAGACTCCACGAATAGATGCGAGTTCTCGACGATGCAATGCTGCGAGCTTGACGAGTAGACGCTCACCGTCTTTAGTCAAGTGCACTTCGACTTCTCGGCCGTCCCGCTCACTGGGACGCCGTTGAACGAGTCCGCGCGCCTCGCAGCGCGTCGTGAGCGCAACCACGCCATGAGGTTGCGCTTGCAGACGTTCAGCAAGTTCGCCGACATGGGCGAATGCGCGTCCTGGGAAGCCTTTGATGTGAAGGAGCAACAAGTACTGAAGTGGTGTTACGCCATGCGATCGCACCGCACGCTCCGAGAATCGCTCGAATCGGCGCATCTGGTAACGAAATTCCGACAGCTGCTCGAAGGCGGATTTAGAAAGAGGTGTATCGCCAGATCGAGCCATTTATTCACGCCCACCCATTCTAGATCTGCCAGTATATCACAACGTGATATACTGGCAGTATCCGTTACTGTGACGTGATCGTGCGATCGAGATTTACGTGAGAATCGAAACCGAAGAACTGACTCGCGTTTTATGCAATCGTTCAAACTGATAGGAACTCTCACGCAGTAAAGCCCGCGAGGCTCAAGCGCCTGCGAGGTGCCGCCTCGTCCGCAAGGCCTGACCTAATAATAAAGGAGTGCGCGATGTCCGCTTCAAACGTCACGGCCCGGCCGGGATTCCTCGACAGGGAGCGCATCATCGCCGGCCCCGGATACAGTCGCTGGCTGGTTCCCCCGTGCGCGCTCGCGATTCATCTGTGTATCGGCATGGCCTACGGCTTTTCGGTGTTCTGGCTGCCGCTGCACAAGGCCATTGGGCTCACCAAGCCCATCGACTGCCCGAAGGACCTTGGGTTCCTCGCCACCATCACCACCACCGCCTGCGACTGGCAGATTTCCTTGATGGGGTGGATGTTCACCCTCTTCTTCGTATTCCTCGGCACGGCCTCCGCGCTCTGGGGTGGGTGGCTGGAGCGCGTCGGCCCGCGCAAGGCGGGCATCGCCGCGGCGCTGTGCTGGTGCGGAGGACTGGTGATTTCCAGTTTCGCCGTAGTCGAGCACCAGCTGTGGCTGATGTGGTTGGGGTCGGGAATCATCGGCGGCCTAGGATTGGGTTTAGGTTACATCTCCCCGGTTTCGACGCTCATCAAATGGTTCCCGGACCGGCGCGGCATGGCCACCGGCATGGCCATCATGGGCTTTGGCGGCGGCGCGATGATCGGTGCGCCGCTCGCGGATCTATTGATGAAGCACTTCGCCACCGCGACCTCGGTCGGCGTGTGGCAGACCTTCCTCGTGCTCGCCGCTGGGTACTTCGTGTTCATGATCGCAGGCTCTCTGGGTTATCGCGTGCCCGCCGAGAACTGGAAACCCGCGGGCTGGCAGCCGCCTGCGGCGGCCAACGCGAAGGCGCTCGTGACGGATCGCCAGGTGCACTTGAACGTTGCTTCCCGCACCCCGCAGTTCTGGCTGTTGTGGGCGGTGCTCGCTCTGAATGTTACCGCCGGCATCGGCATCATAGGCATGGCGTCACCCCTCCTGCAGGAGGTCTTCGCCGGCCGGCTCATCGGGGTCAAAGCCGCCTTTGATCAGCTCAACGCCCACCAGCTCGGCGCCATCGCTGCGATCGCCGCGGGCTTCACCGGCCTTTTGTCGCTATTCAACATTGCGGGCCGGTTCTTCTGGGCATCCACTTCGGATTACATCGGCAGAAAACCTACCTACATGGTGTTCCTGCTGCTCGGGCTCGTGCTTTACGCGTTCATTCCCTGGATTGCTGCTGCAGGAAATCTCGCGCTCTTTGTGGGCTTTTTCTGCATCATCCTTTCCATGTATGGCGGGGGATTTGCCACGGTGCCTGCGTACCTGGCGGATCTGTTTGGCACCAAGATGGTCGGCGCCATCCATGGGCGCCTGCTGACGGCGTGGTCGGCGGCCGGTGTCTTAGGTCCGGTGTTGGTGAACTACATCCGCGAGTACCAGTTGAGTCACGGCGTACTGAAGGCGCAGGTCTACAGCACCACCATGTACATCCTGGCGGCCCTCTTGGCGCTGGGCTTCGTGTGCAATCTTCTGATCCGGCCGGTGGCCGAGAAGAACTACATGACACCCGAGCAGATTGCGGCGCTGGACGCAGCCGGCAGGAGCGCAGCTCCTGCTGCCGCCAAGCCGGGCGATTGGATCCCCAAGGTCACGACCCGGACACCCACGTGGCAAATCGCGGCGGCATGGCTCGCCGTCGGCATTCCCATCTCGTGGGGCGTGTGGGTCACGCTGCGGAAGGCAGCGATTCTGTTCGGATTCTAAATGGCGCGCCTCGGGCGCGGCGGATCCGGCGTAGGCATCATGAAGTAAAAGAGTAGAGTCGAGATGTGGCGCGGTGATCGTAGGAAACGCATATCTGTTGTTCTGCCCCTTTCGGCTCCAAGGGGAGATTCGCCAAAAAATAGGACTTTCGCTGAATTAGCCGGGCGATACGACACCCGAATGTAGGGGTCCATTGGGTAAGATGACCGCCCGAATAACAAGAAGGAAGCGGCAGCATGGCTTATTGGCCTGGACGTGCAATGGCAGCGCACCTAATGCGGATAAGCGCTCCTCCACTCCCGTCACTCGGAAGGATTACGAATCTTCTGAGACGGCTTCGCCGTCGAAGGATAAATCCGAATTGCCCGGGGGTGACGCTGGTTGACATAGCGGGCACGGACGCGATTAGAACCTGCCGAACGGGCGTTTGCTCGCATATACTCTACGGGGTCCCCCAGCGGAACTGCATTGGAGGACAGTAGCGTATGAATTCACTTGAACCGTCGGCGCCTCCGGACAATTCCACGGCGAAACCCGAATCGCCACCTATCAAATTGCCAAATCCGCCGGATGACACCCAACCCGAAACACCAAAAGTGGGATCGCGCGACGCGCCAGGTGGGTAAAGGTCGTGACTGCTTAGTAAATATAACTTTTTTAGCTACGCCAACGAGTCTCTTCTTTCCTTGTATAGGTTCACGGAGAGACCTGGTTTTAAGCGGTGAGGTGCAAAATCCGCATTGTGCTAATTCCCACCAAATCACCAGGAACGGATGTTCAGAGTATCGCGCGGAACGCCTCAAGCAAGATGGCTGTTGAACTGCGCGGCGCTAGGTAGTTGGCCCGACTTTGAATGTCGTGGTCATGTGAATAACTCTTGTTGAAAGTAAAAACATCAAGACAGCAGCGCCTTTGCGCGCGCACAAACATTCTCGATGGTGAACCCGTATTCGCGCAGCACAGTCTCGCCCGGCGCCGATGCGCCGAACCGGTCGACGCCGATCACATCGCCCGCGTCGCCGACGTAACGATGCCAGCCCTGCGTGGCGCCCGCCTCGACCGCAAGGCGCGCACGCACCGAAGGCGGGAGCACCGCGTCGCGATCAGCTTTCGGCAGCGCATCGAACAAGTCCCAGCTCGGCATCGAGACGCAACGCACTGCGATGCCCTCATGGTGCAGGCACTCCGCGGCCGCCAGGATCAGTCCGACCTCCGAGCCGCTCGCGATCAAGATCAGCTGTGGCCGGCCGTTCACTGCCTCCTTAAGCACGTAGGCGCCGTGACGCACGCCCTGCGCCGACGCATAGCGGCTGCGATCCAGCGTCGGCACCGCTTGGCGCGTCAACACCAGCAGCACCGGACGACCCTTCGTTTCCAGCGCGATCTGCCACGCGACCGCGGTTTCGTTGGCATCACCGGGGCGAAGCAGTGTCAGGTTCGGGATCGCGCGCAAGTTCGCCAGCTGCTCGACTGGTTGATGAGTCGGACCGTCCTCGCCGAGCGCGATGCTGTCGTGTGTGAACACATGGATCACATGCAGGTGCGATAAGGCGGCGAGACGGATGGGCGGGCGCATGTAATCAGAAAAGATCAGAAACGTCGCGCCGTACGGAATGGCGCCGCCGTGCGCTGCGAGACCGTTCACGATTGCGCCCATTGCATGTTCGCGCACGCCAAAATGTAGGTTGCGGCCGGCATAGCTCCAGCCGCCGCCCTCGGAGCCTTCCGTGTCCTTGCCCGCCGTCACAGGCGGATTGAAGTCGCCGAACCCCTTCAGCGCGGTCTTGGTCGACGGATCGAGATCGGCCGAACCGCCCGTTAACGCCGGTAGCTTCGCAGCGATCGCATTCATGACCTTCCCGGATGCTTCGCGCGTGGCGATGCCTCTCGCGTCCGTCGGAAACACCGGAATATCCGTGTTCCACCCTGCGGGTAGCTCGTCGCGCAGGCGGCTCTTCAATTCCGAAGCGAGGTCGGGAAACGCGGTCGTATAAGCAGCGAGTCGATCGTTCCAGTGTGCCTCGCTTTTTGCACCACGGTCGAGAGCCTCACGAAAATGCGCGAGCGCGGGATCCGGCACCAGGAACTCAGGCTCCGTTGGCCAGTTCAGTTTCTCCTTGGTCTTGCGCACATCGTCCACACCCAGCGGAGAACCGTGTGCCTTGTAGCTGTCCTGCTCGGGCGAGCCGTAGCCAATATGCGTGCGTACCAGGATCAGTGACGGTCGGCGAGTCTCCGCACGGGTTTGCGCAAGTGCAGTTTCGATGGCGGTGAGATCGTTGCCGTTCTCCACCCGTATGGTGTTCCAGCCGTAAGCGCGGAAGCGCGCCGCGCGATCTTCCGTGAATGTGATGTCCGTACCGGCGGACAGCGTCACATGATTGTCATCGTAAAGGCATGTCAGCTTGCCGAGTTTCAAGTGTCCAGCCAGCGAGGCCGCCTCCGCTCCGACGCCCTCCATCAGATCGCCATCGCTGACAAGGGCATAAGTATGATGATCGATCAAAGCGTGCCCGGATCGGTTGTAGCGCGCGGCGAGCTGAGCTTCGCCGATGGCCATGCCGACGGCATTGGCCATACCCTGTCCCAGCGGCCCGGTGGTGACCTCGACGCCATGCGTGTACCCGCGTTCCGGATGTCCTGGCGTCTTGCTGCCCCATTGGCGGAACTGCCCAATGTCATCGAGGGAGAGCGCGTAGCCACTCAGATACAGCAGGCTATAGAGCAGCGCGGAACCGTGCCCGGCCGAGAACACGAAGCGATCGCGATCGACCCAATCCGGATTTCGCGGGTTGTATTTGAGAAAGCGCGTCCACAACACGTAGGCTATCGGAGCCGCGCCAAGCGGCATCCCGGGGTGACCGCTGTCCGCTTTTTGCACCATGTCCACCGCAAGGAAGCGAATGGTGTTGACGCATTGCTGGTCGAGTTGATTTGACATGATCGCTTCCTGAATGAATGCGGTTTTTGCAGCTAGCCGTCATGATTGTCATTGTGTCAAGAGCGCGTTGGTGATGTGCACCGGCGGGGCTCGACGATTGGACTGCCGATAATTCGCAACAGCGCTTCCTGATTACCGGCGGTCATACGTGAGTGCCGAAGGTGATCCGACACTTTGGCGGAATGCGCATCACGGTGGCTATCTGATCTTACGCTCATGCGGCTGCCTCGGTATCGAGCCGAGGCGGCGCAATGCAATCAAATTGGCGCGCGGTAGCCGTAGAATTCGTGATCTTCGTTGTAGCCTCCTTGACCTGCGCCGAGATCGGCAAAATCATGCACGAACTCGATTGCCGCGATCCACTTGACCATCTTGAATCCTAGCTCATTCTCGCAGCGCAGCCGCAACGGCGCCCCGTGCAGTACGCTTAGTGGTGCACCGTTCATCTCGTACGCCAGGATCGTCAATTCGTGGCGCATGTTAGACAAGCTGTGCACGTCGTAGTAACGCCCACCCTCACCGCCGTCGGCGAGCGAGTAGAACACTGCGTAGCGGGCATCGACCGTCGGTTTCACCAGATCGAGGATGTGGCGCATGGGGATGCCGCCCCACTTGGCCACGCCAGACCATCCCTGAATGCAGAAATGTGTGGTGATCTGTTCCTGCTTAGGCATTGTCTTGAGCTCCGCATACGAGAGCTCCGTCGCCTTTGCGACGAGCCCATCGATCCTCAGTCGATAATCGGCGAAGTTATTCTTTACCAATGAGTCGAACTCGGCCGATTGCGGCAATGTGCCATTGAGCCAGAAGTGCGGCGAGATGTCCTTCTCCTTAAGCTGACTGCTCGGATCCCACCATTGAGTCATGCTATTGAATGGACGAGCCATGAACGCTCCTATCCGCTGAACGACGCGTGCATGGCGGATCGTGAGCGGCGAGGCCAAGCACCACGTCAACGCCAATAACGCCATGGCCGGGACGAAAATTACAATCCCTCTCCATGAGCCATCGTTGAGCCCGGCGAACATCATGTTGAGATTCGCGCGCGCGCCAGTGATGAACACCAAAGTCACATGGATAAAGATAAAGATCAGGAACCACCACAGCGCGATGAAGTGGATGGAACGAGCGCGTTGACGGTTGAGTGCTCTGCCGAACCAGCCCAGCCGATTTGAAATTGCAGGACTCTGCATCAAGCCGGTAAGGATGGATGTGGGTGCGGCTATGAACACGGTGATGAAATAAATGATTTGCTGCAGGCTGTTATAGCGCGTCCAGCTATGCTCGACGGGAAAGGTGAGCGAGAGATATTGAAGCGCGGTCGAGGCTGCGCTAGGGATCACTTCCCATGTTGTCGGCACCAGTCTCAGCCACTGCCCGGATGCGAATAAAACAACGTAGAAGACTACGCCGTTAATCATCCAAAGAAGGGTGATTGAAAAGTGCCACCACCGCGCGAGACCGATCGAGTGACGAATTCCGGGGATACCGAACCACGCGGGCAGGGTGACCGAATCGTCTTTAGCAGTCCATATCCGACCGGTCGGAACCGCCGTTTGGAAGCGAAACCATTCGGTTCCCGGAGTGCAGTCGCGTTTCCAGTATAGCCGCGGATGGTCGGCGAGAATCTGAACGCCGGCGCGGACGATGAATGCCAGGAAAAACAGGTTCAGAAAGTGCAATAGCCTGAGCCAGGCGGGAAAACCGTCAGTCACGGCGACGGCAGACGACGGAATGCCTGGATAGCGCTCGATAAAATCCTGCACCCCCGGAACTTCCCGCAATGCCTGGGCAACGGCCACGCCCATCACCAAAAACAAGAAAATCAGCGGAAGCGCCCAAAGCACGTTGACCCATCGATGGCCGATTCGAATTTTCGGGACAACCCCTGCCTGCGGCGGCAACCATTTACTCAGTCGGACTCGGTCGTCGGCCGAACTCAGCTTCATTGCCAAGGGATCGTGCCGCCGCGACATGTCCTAATGGCCTCCGCAGGTATTTATGTTGTAGTCGTCAGTAGATAGCGTCCTTTTGTCAGTTAATGGCTTCCTAAACCGGAAATTCTGTGTGTGGGTTGATGATCGCGGGAAGGCGATCGCGACGAGGAGCAAGATCCACTTGAGCACGTTGCTAATGGGATCAATCGAATGATCGGCGACCGATTCTAAGTCCACGGTGATCTCCTTTATTCGATGGCTGCACTACCCGGCCTTACAGTCAACTCGTGGACCCCACAGGATCGGTGCGTAAACAAAGACGAAGAGAGCAAATGCGGTTGTCCAGAGAAAGGCACTCCCGATGATCACGACCCGGTAATTCAGCCGAAAAGCCGACAGTCCAAATACCCGTATCACAGCCGCCGCGGTGAGCAACAGGTAGGCAAGCGTGATCAGGGGATCCACGATCAGTGCTCGGCCGGTATGCCCGAGCGAGGCTCGGGTCATGACCGCTAGGATCATCGTCGCTAAGGCGCCGATGGTGAGCGCGTGGAGCCAGAACGCGGCGAACGCGGCGCCGGACAACAAGGCAACGGCCTTCAGTGCCAGCCCAACAGGCAACCAGGCGTAGCTTAAATGTAGGACCCACACGATCGGCTGACGCAGCGTCCGCCACGTTGCCCATTGCAGCAACCGCACGGCCTGAATGCTTGCCGTCACGGCCGCGATCACCCCGGCGACTCGGCTTTCCGGCCAGAACACATCGCTCAGCGTCACCGCGACCATTCCAGCAATGGCGAGCCCCGTTAGGATGGGCCTGTTGTGGACGGCATCCTCCAATCCGAGCGGGCGCAAGGCCGAACTCGTAAACGACGGGACGATGCGCCCGCCGATTACCGTGACCAATACCAGCACGATATCAATGCCGACGTGCAGCGCATGCAGCGCGAGCGGCGGATTATTACGAATCAGTCCGATTTGAAACACGAGATCCGTGAGCCAAAACAGTGCGAGCACCGCCAGTAGCGGGGTATTACGGCTGCGGGAGCGAAGCAGCGGTCGAGCAACCAAAACCGCGAGCGCAGGGAGAAACGCCAAATCTACTGCGGCGATCAACACCGCGGGCCACAGCGCTGAGCTTGCGATCAATACGCGAGCCGCGATCCAGATGCTTGTGAGAATGATGAGCGGGCGGCCGGAAAATCCTTTCTGACCGGTCCAGCTCGGCACGGCGGTGAGCAAGAAGCCCGCCATTGCGGTCGCGATAAGGCCAAACAACATTTCGTGGGCGTGCCATAGCATCGGTGACCAGGACGAGCCAAGCGGAGTGCCGGTGACAAAGCTTAATGCCCAGAGCGGTACTAAGAGCATTGCGGCGATACCCGCTAGGAGAAAGTTGGATCGGAAGCCATAGGCGAATAGATTCGAATGCATCACTGACTGCTCAGAACTCATAAGAGGCACCCTCTACATCTTCAGACGGTCTGTGATGGGGCATGTACGTTTGGTATCCGCGGGTTTCCTTTCTAGACGGCCGCGACCGCGATCTGGGCTGAATTTCAGATCATCGCCGGGACCCTCGATCAGGGGTGTAGTGAACAATGAGTTATTTGCCGTGAATAATGTGTGGTGCGTAATATATCGTATCGCGATATGATTAGCCAAAGGCCATGAAGCGATCAAACGGGCATCATCATTCACGGAAACTGACAAAATCCGACTACGAAGCGCTCGCGCAGTTTCGTTATCTCATGAGAAAGTACGTAGGCTTCAGCGAAGCGGCAGCCCACGAAGCGGATCTGACCACTCAGCAACATCAGGCACTATTGGCGATCCGCGGCTTTCCGGGCCGGGAACGCATAACCGTTGGAGAACTGGCCGAACGGCTCAATGTGCGCCACCACAGTGTCGTAGGGCTCATCGATCGTCTGTCCGTAAGGGATCTAGTCTGTCGCCGACGCGATGCAATTGATGGGCGACGAGTGTTGATCGAGCTCAGCTCCAAGGGGCGGTTGCTGCTCGCAGGATTGTCTCTGGTGCACCGCGATGAGTTACGCCGGCTGGCGCCGATGCTGAAGCAGCTGCTGGCTCACGTCGAGTGAAAGTCAAACCTGGGCGTTTCGACAAGCTGTCATCGATAGCAACTAGGACCGTGTTCGGCGAAAGGCCAAGATTTCAGTAGGAGAAAACATGTACGGCCGTTACGTATCTTGTTGCGTTCTGAATAAATCAGCCATGCTGATGATCGCTTCCGCAATTTCGAATACCCGCTTGTTCTGATTCATAGCCGTCTGCCGCAGCAACGTGTAGATCCCAAGGGGAGATTCGTCAAAAAATAGGGTGCGCCGGGATAAAACCGGCGAGGAGTTAGTGGTGAAAGTCCACCGCGATGTAAGGAATAGCGATCGACATCGGCCCCGAGCCGTGCGGCGGCATCCGCGAGGATGCAGCCGAAGCGTCGGTAGGGGAACATGCAGGCCAAGGATCCGGCGCAGATGGCGGCACGCTGGGCGCAGGTTCTCGGCCGCGCGGCCGTCGAGGATACGGGAGTTTGGCGCATTCGATTGGACGATGGTGAAATCCGGTTCACCGTCGACAGCGATGGGCGCGGAGAGGGCCTCGGCGCCTTTGATATCTTGGTTCGCGACATTGACGCGGTCCACGCCAACGCCGCGGCCCGGGGTTTGCTCGAGCCAGACGGGACTGTCATGCTCGCGGCTACGCGCGCGCGATTAATCAGGTGGAAACTATGACCGAGAATTCTGGAACCGCGATTTCGCGGCGACGTCTGTTGACGATGATCGGCTTGAGCGCTGGCGGTACCGTGATGTACCAAGCGATGCACAGTCTCGGGCAGGCGGCGGAATCCAATTTCCAGGGGCCGATCCGTTTGAGCGCCGCCCCGAAGGGCGCCTCGGTTCTGGTGTTGGGTGCCGGAATTGCCGGACTGGTCGCCGCTTACGAATTACGCAACGCCGGCTACAAGGTGCAGGTGCTGGAATACAACGCACGCGCGGGCGGCCGCAACTGGACGCTGCGTGGCGGCGATCGTTATACGGAATTGGGAGGAGAGACCCAAGAGTGTCATTTTGATCCGGGCCTGTACATCAATCCGGGTCCATGGCGCTTGCCGTATCACCATCGCGGCATGCTCAGCTACTGCAAGCGGCTGGGAGTCGCGCTAGAACCGTTTGTGCAGATCAATCACAACGCCTACTTGCATAGCCGCAAGGCGTTTGGCGGCAAGCCACAGCGGCTGCGCACCGTTAAAGCAGACTACGATGGCCATATCGCGGAGCTGTTGGCAAAGGCAACGCAAAGCCATGCGCTCGATGCCGAGGTGAGCGCCGAGGATCAAGAGATATTGCTCTCCGCGCTGCGCTCGAGCGGTGCGCTCGACAAGAATTATCGGTTCGTCAAAGGGCCCGACAGCAGCGACCGGCGCGGCTTCGAACGCGATCCGGGCGGCGGCTTAAGCGCAAGACCGGTGTATTCGGAACCGGTTGCCCTGAGGGACTTGTTGAGATCGGGCCTTTGGGGCGCACTCTCCATTGGCGCACTGTACGACATGCAAACGACGATGTTCCAGCCGGTGGGCGGCATGGGTCAGGTGGGCCAGGCGTTCGCGCGTGAGCTCGCGCCGCTGATTCGCTACAACGCCAAGGTGGTTGAGATTCATCAGGACGAACGCGGTGTCAGTGCCACCTATGAGGATACCAGTGCAGGGTCCGGCCGGCAGACGGCAAAGGCCGACTGGTGCATCTGCACGATTCCGCTGTCGATCCTAGGCCAGATACCCATGAACGTCGGCGCACCGATGGCCAAGGCGATCGCCGCGGTTCCTTACTGCACGGGACTCAAAGTGGGCCTGCAATTCAAACGTCGCTTCTGGGAGGAGGACGAGCAAATCTACGGCGGCATCACGTATACCGACTTGCCGATNNGGCCAGATCAGTTATCCGAGCAGTCGGTTTTTCGCCGACGGCAAAGGTGTGCTGCTCGGCGCGTATATCTGGGACATGCTCGATTCAATGGATTTTACTTCAATGACGCCGGCGCAGCGCGTGGCCAAGGCCGTTGAATATGGCAGCCAAATTCATCCGCAGTACGCCAAAGAATTCGACAGCGGAATCGCAGTTGCCTGGCATCGCGTGCCTTCCGCAATGGGTTGCTTCGGCCTCTGGTCGGACGATAATCGCGCCGAGCACTACGACAATTTGTGCGCATTCGACGGCCGAATCGTGCTCGCCGGAGAACACGCCTCCTATCTGCCCGCTTGGCAAGAGGGTGCCGTGACTTCGGCGCTGGATGCCATTGACCGACTACAGCAACGGGCGCGGGTTGGAGGTGCGGCATGAGCAGGGGAAAGCTGTCCGCAATTGCTGCAGCTGTGCTGGGCACGGGAATTGCGCTTGGATTGGTCGGGAGCGCGCTGCTGATCGAGTCGCCGGCACGCGCAGATACCACGGGTATTTTAGATGAGGCGTCGTTCAAGGCGATGGACGGCCGACAGATCTACGCGCACATTTGCCAGGGTTGTCATATGGCTGATGGCGGGGGCGCAGTGGGGGCGGGACATTATCCGGCCCTCGCAAAGGATCCAACCTTGGCATCGCGCCAATACATGGCACTGACGCTATTGATGGGAAGGCGCAACATGCCGGCGTTCGGCGCAAAACACGCCATCGGCTTCGGTGGTCCGCCAGTCATACTCAGCGAGGTGCAGATAGCCGCTGTGATTAACTACGTTCGCACCAATTTCGGCAATCACTACACAGACTCGATCACCGCAGCCGAGGTCGGCAAGCTCGATAAATGAAGCTTTGGCGCGCTTCAATGCATCGCGCTGCAGATCCAAGGTCTGATCGTCCGTCGAGACACGAGCGTTAGCCGATTCGCATGGTGCAAAACTCTTTCGATGGTACCGTTAGAGCATCATAGATTTCGCGATTCATTTTGCAACAGATTTAGGCCGTTTGGAACATCGATTCTCATCTATTCGCGAGTGTCGCGAAAACCGAGGAAATTGCACCATGCGCAATCACGGCCTGAATGATGCTGCGCCACAATCGTTGGCGCCCGGCGATTACGCCATGGTGATGGCTAATAGCCGAGTGAACCGACTCGCCTTAGCAACGTGGTTGATGTTCTTCCGCGATCACGGTCGGTTCCCACGCGGACCATCCAATCTGGAGTCTCTGGATGTCGCGGCATTGGCGCGACAGATCGAGGTAACCGTCCCTGCCGATGGCGGATTGTTCCTCGCTGAAAGAACGGCGAAACGACTTCGCACCGAGATTCGATCACGATTCGGATCCCGCGAGGCCACGGTAGCCGATGCGCAGTCGCTGACTGCTTGGCTGCGCGATCACGTTGCCGCAGAAGCCGGCGGGCAGATCGAGCCGCTGATCGGTCGACTGGAAGCGCGATGTCGCTTGCCATTCTTGCAAAGCTAACCTTTTATCGCCGAATCCGAGGCGGCTCTCAGAATCTGGAGAGAGGAATGGTCCGGCCAGTCTTTCATGGCTATTGGAGCGAAGGCTCCGGACGCGGAAACGATGTACGCGTTGCGCAACCAGATCAGAGGTTGTCCGGAACCACTGGTTGTCACAGAAGCAGATCACTTTGTACCAGAGTGGGGCGAGCCGGTTGCGCGGGCCGCGTTACGCCACGTCGGTGATCTCTAGTTAAGCATGGAACTTGCGAAGGTCGATATTGGATGGGAGCGTGTTGGTCGTCCTTCGTACCGAGGTTCATCGTCCACTGATGTTCGTAGACTGCCACCTTTAGATAGGGGCCTTTGTGGGGGCTTTGCACGAATTGGCTCAAAATTAAGTGATTTAAAACAATCGCTTAGATCTGCGATTCGGTGGCTACACGGCCCACCACTTCACCACTTCCAGCGACTTCCACAGACTTCCAGGCTCGCTTAGAAAGTACGAGAAACGCCGGTAACGCAAATTTGCCCACACCATAGCCGGAACCGCCGGGCGCTTTGGTAGCAAGGCCTTTGGGCGCTCCCGAGAAAAACGTCTAGACCGCTGCGCAGGATATATCCGTTGGCTTTCAAGTAGTCTCGTATCTCCTCCGCGCGCCCTCCGGCACAGCACCGGACGTGCCTTGAGGATCCGCGTTTTACGGCTGCGTGCGGTAGCGTCCGGACAGAGGCCGCGGCTCATGCTCCAATAGAGCCTTAAACCAGCTGACGGAGAGCGTTATGTACATCGGCGGCATACTCGGAACGATACTCCTCGTCCTACTCATCGTATGGTTGGTTCGTAGAGTGTAGAACACCGATATTGTGTCAATTCGTGAAGATCGCCATCACGGATACACACCGCGTTGAGGACCTCGCTCCCGGCCGCCGCACTCGGGAGCGCAAGCATGGGACAGATGGCG
>PMMB01000305.1:14263-15389 GCA_003165495.1 Gammaproteobacteria bacterium
CGCATTTAAAGAAGATCAAATCAATAGCAACCACTGCTGGAGTTAGCGTCGATTAGTTCTGATCATACCCAGCCTTCACGCGGGTCGCGCAGAGCCGGAATGCTTGGTGCCGAGCCGCGTAGTGACGGCTTGGCACCGCACGCATCAAATTAACAATGGCAAAGCAGCGACTAGTCTGGAAAAGAAAACCAGAATCCGAGGACTACGACGGAGCACACAGATACATGTCGCTCCTATACTCCGACGCCGAGGCCGCTAAATTATTGCGCGCACTGCGCGAAGCAAAGACCATCGAATACCCCGCGAAGGACCTACTGCGCGCGAGTGATTTGCCGCTCCTTCCGCGGGATGATCCGCATGTCGACGCGGATCTGAAACGAATTCACAAAGGCAAGCCGTTGGCACCCATTCTCCTGATCCGCGGGGCCAAGTCGCAGGGTATCACTCTGACGGTGGCCGACGGCTATCATCGCATTTGTGCCATCTGGCATTACGATGAGAACGCTCCTATTCGCTGCAGAATGGTAAGTGCATCCTTGTTACGCGCCGGGTAGGAGCAGGGAAATCATGAAGACAATCGACGCGATAGCCATCACACCCGTCGCGAGCCAGCCAATTACTGACCATGCTCGGGAGATCGTAAAATCGCCCAGTATTTTCACATTGGTCGCCATGCGCATGAGTAGCGCCATGACCGGAACGGCGACGATGGCGTTGACCACGGCAGACCACACCAACGCTTTGACTGGGCTAATCGACAGCACATTCGCCGCGGCTCCCATGAGGGTTGCGGCGGTGATGGTGGCATAAAAGGCCTTGGCCTGAAGAGGCTGGCGTGACAGCCCAACGGGCCAGCGGCGAGCCTCGCCGAGCGCGTACGCGGCGGATCCCGCCAAGACTGGCACTGCCAAGAGCCCAGTGCCGATGATGCCAAGGGCAAATAAGGCGAAAGCAAAGCGGCCGGCAATCGGGCGGAGCGCTTCGGCTGCTTGCGCAGCGCTCTTCAAGTCGTGAACGCCTCCTGCATGCAATGTTGCGGCTGTCGTGGCGAGAATCGCCAATGCGACTAAATTGGATATAGCCATGCCGACAATGGTATCGATTTGTATTCGTGCAAGCGCATCTG
>PMMB01000273.1 GCA_003165495.1 Gammaproteobacteria bacterium
ATCATGGTCAGTTCAAGATGTGTCGCGGGGTTGTCAACCGGGATACGCGCATTCTCCGCCAGCAACACCATCGTGAACGCCACGGCGGTAAAGGCGAGACTTGGATTGAGCGCGAAGGCCTGTGCAGACAGGCGTTCCGCGATCATCGGCAGCGCTGTGGTTGCGCACTGCAGCGAAAAGACAAAGATCACCACCAACAGTGCGGGCTCGGCGAGAAAGCCGATCATCATCTCGCGGCGTGCGCCGAGCGTGCCGAAGGGCGTACCTATATCCATCGCAGCCAGGGACACAAACACGCGCGCAGTCGCGAGCAGGCCGATCAGCGCGATCGCATCCGCGGCTCGCGTGAATGGCAAACGTGTTGCAATCGAGGGAATCATGGCGGCGGCAGTCACCATGGCGCCGAATACCACGTACGGGGCAAGACGGAATAGTCGCGAAGCGTTCTCCGCTATCACCGCGTCTTTATGAAAAAGTTTCCGGATTCCGCGGTACGGCTGCAAAATACTGGGGGCGGATTTGTTCTGTAACCACGCTCGGCATTGATTCACCCAGCCGATGAACACGGGCGCCGCGGCCACCGCCAATGCGATTCCCATCAATTGCACAATCCAGTCGAATACGTTCATAGCATGAGCGCCAGCAAGACGACCAGCGTGACGAAGCTATAAAGTAAATAAGTCGAAATGCGACCTTGCTGCAGCCAAGCCACCTTATCTGCAACTTTATGAACGAGCGCACCCAGAGGCTGATACAGAGCGCGCCAGATGCGATCGCCAATTTCCAAACGATACTTGGGTTTACTGTCGAAGGGGCTGGGCAGTTCCCGAACGATGGCGAAGAGGGGTTGAAACAGGTGTCGAATCGGTTGACCGAATCCTTCCGCCGTGTCTTGCATACGGCTATTGAGGCCGCCAAAACCGCAATCCCAAGCTGCGCCCTTACGGATGCGCTGGTGATAAAAGAATCGCACATTAATGATGGCCAACATCACGACAACTACGATGACTGCAAAGAACACCAGCGGTGCGTAGGACGACTGTCGCTCCGGGATAGGCACGAGTAGCCACCATGGCGCATCGCTTGCCGGCAGTCCACCCAACCCTAGCTGCCGGGTGACGACGCTGAACAATGCAATCACATTGGTTGGAAGGAAGCCTAAGAGGACGCAGCCGAGCGCAAGCCAGCTGAGTCCGATGCGTTCCGCAAATCCGGCATCGTGCGCACGTTGAAGGGCGGGCTCCCTCGGCTGCCCTAGAAAAATGACGCCGAAGAATTTGACCATGACATAGCCGGCAAGTGCAGCGGCAAGCGCGATCAATGCAGCACCCAGCGGCAGCAGCATATTGATAAACGGGTGCGGCACCTTGTACGCGAATAGGAAGGACTGGAGTAATAACCATTCCGACACGAATCCATTTAAAGGCGGCAGTCCAGCAATGGCCAGCACACCGACGAGCGTCAGCCACGCAACCCAGGGCATTCGATGAATGAGGCCCCCCAGGTGCCCAAGGTTGCGCTCCCCGGTTGCGTGCAATACCGCGCCTGTGCCCAAGAACAACAGGCTTTTCATGAACGCATGATTCATTGCGTGATACATGACGGCAATCAACGTAAGTGCCGCCGCGGCGCGCATGTTCACGCCCGCGAATACGATCGCCAATCCGAGGCCGGTAAATAGGATCCCGATGTTTTCGATGGAGGAATAGGCAAGCAGACGTTTCATATCCGTCTGTGCAGCCGCGAAGACGACCCCGTACAGCGCGCTGAAGAGCCCGAGAGAGAGCGGCACCAGCCCCCACCACCATATCGGTTGACCCAGTAGATCGAAACTTACGCGAATCATTCCATACAACGCCGTCTTGAGCATGACGCCGCTCATCAGCGCAGAAACAGGAGAAGGCGCGGCGGGATGCGCTTCCGGCAGCCACACATGCAGCGGTACCAGGCCCGCCTTGCCGCCAAAGCCAATCAGCGCGAGACAGAACGCGATTGTGGCCCAATGGGGAGCGAGATGCGCGGCACGCATGGCGTCGAACGTGAAATGCCAGCTACCGCCCTGAAGAATGCCAAAGCTCAGCAGGATGGCGATCGCGCCGAGGTGGGCGATCAACAGGTAAAGAAATCCGGCCTGACGAATTTCAGGAATGCGATGTTGCGTGGTGACCAGAAAGTAAGACGACAGAGCCATGGTCTCCCACGCCAACATGAATGCATATGCGTCATCGGCGAGCAGAACGAAACCCATGCTGGCGAGAAACAAATGGTATTGCAGACATAGGAGCCCGGGCGCCGTGCCTTCACCCTGCCGGAAGTAGCCTGCCGCAAAAATCGAAATACCAGCGGATGCGGCTCCGAGCAAAAACAAAAATACGCTTGATAATGCGTCGAGACGCAGATGAACAGGTAAATCCGGCAGCCCGATCGGCAGTACGATCTGTTCGGTGGGGTGACCAAGATTTGTCAACGCGACAACTGCCAACGCGACGCTCAAAAGCGCACTCAACGGAAACAGCGTCCGCCCCACGAAAGCGATACTCAGCGGTCGCACCAGCCCTACAAGGCCAACCGTGCACCAGGCAGTCAGCAGCAGCAAAGATAGCGTCAAGGGCGAATTGAAACCATAGCTCACAAGGCATCGACCCCCAAAAGCCGGGAACAGTCGTTGACTGCGTAGAGCAGCCGAACACAGCCATTTGCGGCTATGGGTGTTTTATTATAATGTCCTGCACATTCACCTGTCACCTGATGTGAGTCCTACTTGGCCATCGAAGATCGCACCGCCCGACTTACCATTTTGATTGACCCGCGCAAGAAGGAACTGTTTGAGCAGCTGTGTGCGGAGGAGGACGCGACGCCTTCACAGGTGGTGCGTCGCTTAATCAGACGTTACATCGAAGAACGCATTGGTAAGCCATGGGTACCAACAGAAGACCGCCCCGACGCTGCGCGTCGTCGCATTACCGCTCGCCGAGCCTAGGCTCGAACGCGCTGTCGGCAATCACGGGTAGGCCCGCTGCTTTCCAGGCTGCTATGCCGCCCCCCATGTGAGCGGCATTAACCTGGCCTGCAGCGAGACGCCGCTCCGCTGCCACAAGCGATCGCTTTCCGCTCCCGCAGTGAAAGACGATTCGCCGCGATCCATCGTCAGGCAGAGCGGTGGCGTCGAATGTCGAGAGCGGATAGAGAAGCGCCCCAGGAATGCGCTCTGACGCATACTCTGAGGGCTCGCGAACATCGATGAGGAGTAATTTACCGGCATTTAGAAGGCGTGCAACCTCAGCGGCATCCAGGGTTTCTATCGGTGTCACATGCGTGGTCATTTGGGGCCTCCTTTTTCTCAACGCGACGACAACATCGATGTAACAGCACTCGTCATCAGCGGCGATCCGCTGCATGAGTTGCGACTCGCTCGTGGTTAAATCGCCGGACTTCGCGCAGAATCTTACATTCTAGGGGGTTTTGTTCAAAGGGTGTCGTTCGATGCATGCGATGGTATTACGTGCTCGAGGAGCACCGTTAATTCTGGAGGAGAGGCCAGATCCTGTACCCGGGGCTGGCGAGATTCGGATTCGTGTCGAGGCCTGCGCCGTCTGCCGGACGGATTTGCACGTCATTGACGGCGAATTACCCAATATCCACTATCCCATCGTTCCCGGGCACGAAATCGTAGGCGTTGTGGAGGCTCTCGGCCCCGGCTCCCGCATCTTGTCGATTGGGCAGCGCGTGGGGATACCTTGGTTGGGAAAGACCTGCGGGCATTGCGAATACTGCATTTCTAATCGCGAGAATCTCTGCGATGTGCCGATCTTTACCGGATATAACCGGGACGGCGGCTTTGCCACGCATGTCGTTGCGGACGCCGCCTTTGCAATTCCGATGGATGCATTTGCTGATCCGGTTGCGGCGGCACCGCTGCTCTGCGCCGGTTTGATCGGCTGGCGCTCGCTGGTTGCCGCGGGAGAAGGCAAAACGATCGGTTTGTATGGTTTTGGCGCCGCCGCACATATCATTACGCAAGTGTGCCGGTGGCAGGGACGCGAGGTTTTTGCATTCACGCGCGCGGGTGATCTGGCAGCACAGGCCTTTGCGCGTTCTCTCGGGGCTATGTGGGCGAGCGCCTCCGAGGACACGCCACCCAAACTTTTGGATGCTGCCATTATCTTTGCGCCCGTGGGCGAGTTGATCCCGGCGGCACTCAAAGCCGTGAAGAAAGGCGGAAGAGTTGTGTGCGGTGGCATTTACATGAGCGATATTCCGTCATTCCCTTACAATATCTTGTGGGAAGAACGTCAGCTCGTCTCGGTGGCCAACCTTACTCGGCACGACGCGGCTACGTTCTTGCCGCTGGCGCAAAAGGCCAAGATACAGACATCGACGACACGATATCCGCTGCAATCCGCGAATAATGCGGTGAGCGACCTGCGCAACGGTCGTATTCAAGGGGCGGCCGTTCTCATAGCAACGTGAAGCAAGTAAAGCGTAGGCATCTCTCCCAAAGCAGCGTCAATGGACCGCGACGTAAGACCATGCTCTGGAATTTTTGGACCCGCTTGAAAGAGCATCCCTTGGCGCGGGTGGGACCCGGTCTCATCACCGGTGTCGCAGACGACGATCCGAGCGGCATCGCCACTTACTCCCAGGCGGGCGCACAATTCGGGCTCAACATGTTGTGGACGATGCCGCTGGCTCTGCCCCTGATGGTCGCGCTCCAGTACATGTGTGCATCGATCGGTCGGGTCACCGGGAAAGGGCTTGCCGCCAACATAAAGGACGCGTTCCCGCCCATTGTCATCAAGGCGGTCGTGTTATTGCTGCTGATCGCCAACACGCTGAACATTGCCGCGGACGTCGCCGCGATGGGAGAGGTCGCAGAACTGGTCACTGGGTTCAAGCGCCATCTCATGACGGCGTTTTTCGTGATCGGAACGCTGCTGTTGCAGCTATTCATCCCGTATCATCGTTACGTACGTATTTTGAAGTGGCTGACCCTCAGCTTGCTGGCCTACGGCGCCGTATTGTTCACGGTTCACGTCCCCTGGGGCCAGGTGGCGCTGCGTACGATCTGGCCCGACTTCACGCCCAATGCGACTGCCGCTGCGGTCGTGGTCGGCGTCTTCGGCACCACTATCAGTCCCTACTTATTTTTCTGGCAGGCGTCCGAAGAGGTTGAGGACATGCAGGCAGGACAAGGAACTGCGCCGCTCGCGAGCGATCCGCGTGCGGCAGGAACAGAACTGCGCCGCATTCGATGGGATACTTGGAGCGGCATGTTTTACTCCAACCTCACGGCGTACTTCATTATCCTGGCGACGGCGGTCACACTCCACACTGCGGGAATTACCGACATCAATACGGCGGCGCAGGCGGCCAGTGCACTTCGTCCACTGGCGGGCGACTTTGCGTTCATCCTCTTCGCTTTAGGGATTCTTGGCGTAGGCCTGATCGGCGTGCCGGTTCTCGCGGGCTCGGGCGCTTACGCGTTTGCCGAAGCCATGGGTTGGAGCTCGGGTCTCGAACGCAAGGTGACCGACGCTCGAGGCTTCTACGGCGTCATTGCGGTCAGTGTGCTTGCCGGGCTCGCCATCCAGTACTTGCCGATCAGTCCTATGAAGGCCTTATTCTGGAGCGCGGTCATCAATGGGATCGTCGCGGTGCCCCTCATGGTGGTGATCATCCTGCTGGTCTCGAAGAAGTCGGTCATGGGCGCTTTCACCGCGAGCCGGCCGTTCATCATTCTCGGGTGGATCGCAACCGCGGTCATGGGTGCGGCGGCGGTGTGGATGTTCATTCCCGGCTAGGCTCTGAGGCGCGGCGTGCGCGCTCGGCAGGGCCGCGTTTGCTCCCAGGTCGAGCTCGGTCAGCAACACGTCCTCTCCAGAGTGCAACCCAGCCGCATTGCCTTCGTCGGCGTCGAGATGCAACTCAAGTCGATATTCGGGCGAGACTCGCACGACGACGTCGCCGAATACCACCCTGCGATGGTTGGTAACAACGGCGACGGCTACCGAATCCTGGTCCTTTAGTCCAAGCACGTCAGCGTCGGCGGGGGTCATGTGGATGTGGCGCAACGCGCAGATCACGCCGCACGCGAGCGTCACGCAGCCCGCAGGGCCTTCGATGGCAATACCCGGCGTATCGGCAAGATCCCCCGATTCACGTACTGGTGCATCGATTCCCAGCATTATTTCATCCGTGCGCGATAGCTCTACCTGATCTTCCAATCGGGGCGGACCGACGATACGAACATGGCTTAGATGACCTCGCGGCCCAACCAGTGTCACGGTTTCCTCCGCGGCGTATTGTCCAGGTTGCATCAGCGACGAATGAACACGTAGAGAGTAGCCAGGCCCGAAAAGTCGGTCGATCGACCCTTGCGTCAAGTGCACGTGCCGGGCGGAAATGGCCACGGGAATCTGCGCCAGCCCAGGATGCAGGCGATTCGCTGCGCGTGATGCGTACTTGTTTTCGGATGTCACAATGTTACGTTACGCGACGCCGACAGGCTGGCTCGCGCTGCTCGAACTCTCTCGCGACTCGTGAAGCAATTATCCAGATGGCGGTTTGTATGACCCATTATTGTTCTTTCGGCGCACCGGCACCAAGGTCGCCTCGCTCGACGTTCCACCACCCGCCGCCGAGGGCCGCAAATAGAGCAACCGTATCCTGATAGCGGACGGCGATCGCTTGAATGTCGGCGATGGTCGCTAGGTGGTATTGCGTATCGGCGTTCAAGACGTCGAGATAAGTCGCAAGCCCTGCCTGGTAGTTGGCCTGAATCAGGTGTAGCGCTTGATCTGCGGCTGCGAGCGATTCATCCTCGGCGAGCAGTGATCGGGCGTCGTGATCGAGCGCACGAAGGGAGTCAGCGACTTGTTCAAAGGCGCCCAGCACGGTCTGACGATATAACGCCATCGCCTGCCGATAATTCTCGAGCGCTGCTTTGCGCCTGAACCAGAGTGTTCCGCCTTCGAACAGCGGCGCCGTGGCGTCGGCGCCGATGCTCCACGCTTTGCCATTGGCCGGAAACAGCATACTGGTCGAATTGCTCGCGGCCTGAAGGCCACCATTCAGCGTCACGCTGGGTAGCAGCGCGGCGGTGGCCACACCAATGTTGGCGCTGGCCGCATGAGCCGCCGCCTCCGCGGCAAGGATGTCCGGCCGTTGGCGAACGAGTGCAGACGGCAAACTGACCGGTAGGTCGTTTGGCAACGTGAGATCTCTCAAACTCACGTCGGGCGCCCTCCATTCGGCCGGCACATGGCCCGTCAGAGCTGTTAGCAAATGACCGCTTTGCGTGGACTTCTGTTCGAGTTGCGGAATCGTCGCTTCGTAGGAGGCAAGCTGGCTGCGCAAACTCAAGACGGTCGAATACGGCACCGTCCCGGCTTGCGCCTGGATTTCAGCGAGCTGAACTTGCTCTTTTTGGAGTTCGATGAGCTGTTTGGTGGCATCGACTTCGGCGCGATAAGCGGCCCGGGCGATGACCGTGTTGACGATATTGCCTGTGAGCGCGAGATAAGCCGCCAGTTCGTTGGCGTGGGCCACATCCACCTCAGCGTGTAACCCTTCGACGAGGCGCCGCTGACCGCCAAAGACGTCCAAGGCGTAGCTGACACTCGTCGATAAGGTGAACAGATTGAATACGGTCCCTGGCACTTTCTCCCCAATGTTGGCAGAGGTGTACCGCTCGCGCGCGACTCCGATATCGGCGTCGACTGCCGGATCGAAAATGCCATATCCGCTGCGCAAGTTATCTTGGCTCGCTTTAAGGGTCGCTTGCACCGCGTCGAGACCGGGGTTATTGGCGATCGCCTCGGTAATGATTGCGTCGAGCTTCGATGACTGGAACAGGTGCCACCATTCGGCCGTGACCGCCTTTCCCAATTCGAATCGCTGCACGCTGCCCTCAACGGAAACGGTCTCGGTGGATTCCGTGCCGTGCGAATACTGCGTCACGTGCGGCGCATCAGGGCGATGAAAATTCGGGCCCACTGCACAGCCGCACACGAGAAGTAGCACGGCGATGCCGCCGACAAACGTGCGCCAAGACCCCTGCAGCGCGTGTACTCGCGCCGCCATTCGCCGCCGTGCGGCTTTGAGCTGCCTACTTAGCGCTAACATAGACATCCACCAGTTGCCCCGGGTAGAGGTTAAGATTTTTCGTGCTTGCGAAGCGGAAGATCAATGGCAGCACCCGCAGATCCACCCGCTCTTGGCGTGCATCGGAGAGTTCGATCTTTGGCGAGACATAGGGCTGAATGCGCGTAAAAGTCAGGGGCACATGCGTGTCGGTTCCGCGGATGAACATCTCGGCGCTCATCTTGGCCGGATCGGCCAAGCGGTGAATCAATATCTCATCAACGTACACCCGCACTTGGAGATTATCGTCCGGTGTGCTCATGACGATGAGCGGGTTCATGCCCCCGGTATAGGAATCGTAGGCGCCCTGCGCTGACGCATAGCTGCCCACTGCGGCCTGAATCGAGCGAATCACACCGTCGGTAGGCGCCCTTATCGCATATTTACCGAGCAGCGCCGCTGAAGCTGCGTACGCTTTCGATAGGGCGGCAACTTGCTTTTCCTGATTGCGAATGTCGAATACCCAGGCACCCGCCTTGGTGAGGCTGTATTGCTTCTGGATGACTTCGAGGTTCGTTGCCGCTATCTTTTCGGCGTTCCTGGCGTTGTCCAGGGTATCGCGGCTCACCGATTTCGCTTCAATGGCGTAGGACTGTTCCTGCTTGGCTAGCTGGTCTTGCGCGTTCTTGAGGGTCGCCAGCGCGTTATCGACTTGGGCGGCGGCGACGGCTAGAGTTTCCCGCCGGGGCTCCGCTTGGAGTTCCTCCAGCAGGGCCCGCGCCGCGTCCGCCTGCGATTGCTGCTGTTCGGTCGTCGCCCGCTGCACCGAGTCGTCGATGGTTAGCAGAAGATCACCTTTGTGGACCTTCGCGCCTTCATCAACCAAAACCCGCGTGATCGGTCCGGCGACTTCCGGGTAGATGTTGATATTCTCACCCTGCGCCTGAACGCTCTCGATGATGCCATTGGCATAAATCCCTTTTGTGTATGGGTTGGCCGCTGGATTGAACGCCGGCGGCAGCGCTTTTGGTTGCTGGCCGGCAATGAAGGCGCTGATGAGCGCAAACGTCAAGCCGATGCCTGAGACGATAAAGATGGCTTTACTGCGCATTCAAATTCTCCCGTTCGATTCCCATCATCTTGCCGTCCTCCATCTTCACGATGCGGTCTGCAAATTCGTAGATTCGGCTGTCATGGGTCACAATAACGATGCAGCGCTGGTCGGAAAGAATATGTTCGCGGACAAATTTGACGATGTTTCGCCCTGAGTCGCCGTCGAGCGATGCGGTCGGTTCGTCGAGAATCAAAATATCGGGGCGACTGACGATGGCTCTGGCAATGGCGACGCGTTGCTGTTCGCCGCCGCTCAGTTTCACCGGCGGCAATTGGGCTCGGTCCTTCAAACCGACGACCTCGAGATCCACTTCCGCCTCTTTGAGCGCCTCATCCCAGGCACGCTTTTGGAGTATGAGCGGGATCGCCACATTCTCGGCGGTCGTCAGGCGCGGGAAGAGGTGGAAATCCTGAAAAACAAAACCGATCTTGTGTAGTCGGAAGTCGGCGAGCGCATCGTTGGTAAGACTCCAAATCTCAGAGCCCTCGATCTTCACGGTGCCGCTATTCGGGCGTAGGATTCCTGAGATCATGCTGAGCATGGTCGTCTTACCGCTTCCCGACGGCCCGACGACGTAGAGAATCTCGCCGAGGTAGGCTTCGAAACTCACGTCCTTTACGGCATGGGTCTTGACTTCGCCGTCCCCGAACCATTTGTTGAGCCCCACTGCCTCAATTGCGGTTCTCGCCATGATCTATCCTCGGAAGATATCGAACGGTTCGATTCTCAAAACCTTGCGCACGCCCACGTAACTGGAGATCGCGGCGATGACGATCACCATCAAGAAAGCCAACACAAGGTTCGAGAACGTAATAATCGCTGCATAGTCGGGGAGATAGAGGCGAGCCGTCCAGATAATGAGCGCGCAGAGTCCGACCCCGATGCCGTATCCCGTTAAGGACACAAAGGCGGCCTGAAACAGGATCATGACAATGAGTTCGCGTCCCTTGGCCCCGATCGCCTTCAGGGCGCCAAATTTCTCGAGGTTCTCGATCACGAATGTGTAAAAGGTTTGTCCCGAGATCGACAATCCGATGATGAAGCTGATCACCGTCATGATCAGCATGTTGGTACCGACCCCGGTCTGATACTTGTAGAAGCTGGAGATCTTTTGAATGAACTCGTCCTTCGTGAGCGCCAGGTATCCCGCCGCCTTGACTTGCTGCTTGATCAACGCCACATCGGCCAAGGTCTTCGGCTCGACGAGCAAGTAGGAGATTGTGAAGCGGGTACTGGGTATGTACTGAAGCGCGCGGTTGTAAGTCGTATAGAGCGTCGGCACACCGAATAATCCGCTCGATGCGACATGCGCAATTCCGACGATCACGCCGCGATGGTCGTTCAGCTCGAACTCGGCACCGACTTTCGGATTCTCGAGTTTGTAAAATTCAGAGTCTTTGACCGCGATAAAAGCGTTTTCGGCGAAGATGTCCTCGATGTTCCCGTTCTCCAGCGTGGGCCTGCCGAACAAGCTGGTGTCATCCAGCCCGATGATGTTGGCGGATTGGTAGACACCGTCGGGAAGCTTCAGTAGCGCGGCGCCGGAATATAGGGGCACCGCGTATTTGACGCCCGGTATGCTTCGGACTTCATCAAGCACGTAGTCGGGCAGCGGAATAGTATTGGCAACCGTCTGGATTGCGGGGTCCATCACCCAGATCGAGGCACCGATGTTGATGACGGTGGCTGACGAGCGGGTCAGAATCCCGGCAAAGAGAGAGGTCATTTCTATCATCAAGAACACCGCGAAGGTGATCCCTAGCAGAAGCGCTGCGTACTTCGCCCGATCGTTGACCAGCAGCTTATAGGCAATGTGTAATATTCCGCCCATCGGGTCTCAGCTTTGAATCATTGAACAGATGAAGAATGCACAGCGGCCGACGCTCATTCAATGAGGAAAACCCGAATCACAGAAGTGCTTTCCCGTAACAGCTGCCACACCTTGGGATGTACGCAAAAGCCGAAGCAACCGGTGGAAACTCCGAACTGCTTGAGCAGTGACGCAAATGGTAGAAATACGTCCGATAAATGCGATTTCTCGCCGGTTGCGTCGGATACAAAGGCAGCGACGTGGTCAAAATTAAAGAGGAGGCAGTTATGTACAGAAAAATCTTAGTTCCAGTCGACGGCAGCGAAACGTCCACATTGGGGCTCAACGAGGCGATCAAGATCGCCAAGACCCAAGGCAGCCAACTGCGGTTGGTTCACATCGTCAATGAATTCATCCTGGACTACACGTATAGTCCGGGCATCTACGCGACCAACTTAATCGAGTCGCTGCAAAAGGCGGGTCGCACGGTCCTCGATGTGGCCGAAACGGTCGCCCAACGCCAGGGCGTCAAACCGGAGTGTGTGTTGCTCGAATCCTTCGGTGGTCGGGCGGCCGATTTGATACTCGCACAAGCCAAAGAGTGGCAGCCCGATCTCATTGTCATGGGAACGCACGGCCGTCGCGGCTTACTACGAGTCGCTCTGGGCAGCGACGCCGAGCAAGTTGTACACGATGCCGGTGTGCCGGTTTTGTTGGTTCGCGGTAACCGGAAGGCGAAGAACGAGTCTCCTGAGTGCACGTTGGTCGAAGCATCGGCAGCTTAAAATAGACGCCCGTTCCTGCATCGACGCTGCTGTGCGTAGGGAATGCGGGGTAGGCTGCATCAGTTTGATCACGTCGTGGTGACATTCTGGGATTCGCGCGCGACCAGCCTCACCGTCGCGTTGGCGGTGGGGCTGTTGATTGGCCTCGACCGCGAGAAGCACAAAAGTGCTGGCTCCTCGTCGAGCGCGGCTGGCGTGCGGACGTTTACGGTGGTCGCGCTGCTGGGGGCGATGGTTGCGTTGCTCCATTCCGACGTCATGATCGCCGTCGCGGGTGGCGGCTTAGTCTTTTTGACGGCACTTTCCTATCGCGCCAACCAAGCTCAATACCCCGGCCTGACGACGGAATTCGCGCTACTGGCCACTTTCGCCATTGGGTTCATGGCGGTGGGGCAGGTCGAGCTGGCCGCCGCGCTCGGTGTGCTCATCACATTGCTGATTAGCTCGAAGTCGAGATTACACACATTTGCTGTTTCGCAGTTATCTGAACAAGAACTGCACGATGCGACGCTATTGGCAGGCGCGGCGCTGATCGTCTTGCCCTTGTTGCCGAATCAACCCATTGATCCGCTCGGTGTCGTCAACCTGCGATTGGCGTGGAGTCTTACGGTGTTGATGTTGGGCATCAACGCGTTGGGGTATGTGGCGCGGCGCACGTTGGGGCCCGAGGTGGGCTTGGCTGTCGCCGGGTTTTGCGGGGGATTCGTCTCGAGCATCCTTACCATTGCGGCAATCGGCAGGCAAGCGCATGCACAGCCCTCGCTTCTGCGCAGTGCGGTGGCGGGCGCCGCATTTTCGTCCATCGCAACGGTGATCGAACTGTTGGTCATAATTGTGATCACCAACGCACGGCTGCTTCCGTATCTTGGGCCAGGTGTCGCGGCCATGGGAATGGTCGCGGCCGTTTATGGATTGGTGTTCGAAATCGCGGCGAAGGGCCCTCGCAGCCCCGCAGAGCCGGTCTCAGGACGCGCCTTTGAACCGAAATTTGCGATCCTTTTCGCGTGCGCGTTCGCCTTCATGTTGCTAATTGCCGCGCTGTTGCAAAGGCTGTTGGGCCCCTCGGGTGCGCAGGCCACGATTGCACTCGGTGGCTTGATCGATACGCATGCAGCGACGGCGTCGGCCGCGCGATTAGCGTCTTCGGGCACACTCGGGGTGATCCCGGCGGCGTTTGCCGCGACGCTCGCGATAACCGCAAACACCATCGTCAAAGCGATAGCCGCGGTCGTCGCGGGCGGCCGCGCCTTCGCCCTCCGACTCTGTCCAAGTCATCTTGGAATGATTATCGCGCTTTGGTTAGCGTGGTTCTTGGTACGTAACATTCCAACTCCGTGACGGATCAGGCCGCTGCTTCGCCGCCGGGTGACTCACGCCCGGAATGATCTCACGTGTTAGGCATGTCAAACGGTCCTGTATCGCGGCGAGTACATTTTCGTATGCGCGTGCCTGGCTTGTGTCGAGCGCTACGACCTGCATGCGCTCGGCCGCACCCAGAGGCTCCATGCTCTGAAGTTGCTGCTCAAGCACGGCAACATCCGCGTCCGATGGATCAGTGTGCAATTGCTGCCGCATTTCGAGACGCTGCGTCAAGACCACGCGATCGGCGGCGCACGATACAATGACGTATCGAATGCCCTGTTGCGCGGCCAAGTCACAAAATCGACGGCGGTCCTCGCTCTGAAGGAACGCGGCATCGACGATGACGTTAACGCCACCGGTCAAACAGCTCTCTGCGCATTCAAGTAAGCGCGCATAAGTACGCTGACTGACCTCTGGCGTGTAAATGCCTTTCTCGAAACGGCCATCGGGCTCCACGCCCGGTTGAATTCCCGCGAGGCGCTTGCGCTCCACATCGGATCGTAGTCGAATGGCCCCCAATGCCAGGGCGAGGCGTGCACTGAGCGATGACTTACCCGAGCCCGATGGCCCGTGCATGATAAAGAGAGTTGGCGCGGCGCCGTTGATGAAAGCGGCAGCAGTCTTGACTCTCAACCGTAGGCGCCGACGGAACTCTTCTCGATGACTTGAGTCTTGTTCGGCACCGAGACTGTCGACCATGGCCCGCACCAGAGCGCGGTAAACGGCGTAGAAGGGTAGGAGTCTAACGCCGTCATAGTCTCCGGTATGTTCCAGATAGGCGTTTAAGAATGAGAAGGCGAGGTCCTTGCGACCGTGTGCCACCAGGTCCATCACCATGAACGCGACATCGTTCATCACGTCGATCCAGCGAAGCTTTGGGTCGAATTCTAGGCAATCGAAGGCGAGCAGTCGGTCGCGCCAGCGCACGACATTGCGCGCATGCAGGTCACCGTGGCACTCGCGAATGAAGCCGGAGTGCTCGCGCATGCGCAGTTGCGCCAGCGAGTCGTGCAAAAAGTCGTGCGTCCAATCGATGAGAATTCCCATTTCCGGAAGCGCCGTATCGCCATCAAGGTGCGACAAGAGGAGGGCCAAGTTGCCGAGGACTGCGTCGTGCAATTGACCCGTGTACAGAAAGTCGCTGCCGCACGGCGCTTGTGGTGCGCGGGCGTGGAATTCGGCCAATTGTTCGGCAAAAGTAGCAAGCTCTTGCGAGCTGACGGTCCCGCGTTCGAGCAGCGCCGATAACTCCTCAGAGGCCTCGAATTGCTTCATCCGAACGGCGTATTCGATGATTTGTCCGTGTCCGCCGACGCGCACGGCCTCGGGATCCCGCGTGACGGCAATCACGCTCATATAAAGATCGGGCGCTAGGCGCTGGTTTAGCCTCAACTCCTCTTCGCACAGGTGTTTTCGATTTGCCAGAGTCGATGCATCGATGAAGTCCAATTTAACGCTTTTCTTTATTTTGTAGGCGTATGCACCGGTCAGAATCACCCAGGAGAGATTGGTCTCACGAACTTCCAGCCGGCCGACGGGATGCGGAAATGCCGACGGCGTCAGGATATCGGTCGGGATAAACCCAGGGGACCCGGCGTTTTGTGCGGAATCGGCCGCGCTGACAGTGACCATCTCGTGAACTCCGCCCTTACCCAGTGAGTATGCGCCGACGGTACTTGAGCCTGGCAACGTTCGCTATTCGAGAATCTCCTAGTCCGATAGGGGATATCCGCGGCGGCTACTTCGTGTCCTAGTGTTCGGGGTAATTCCACCGCTCTTACGTGAATCTACTAATACGCTAACGCGCGGTGGTGCGCGAATCTACTCTTGGGCCAGGATTCAATCTCAGTAAGGAAAGAATGATGGCCCATGCATATACAAGAAGTAGTTGCCGGACGTCGCGCGATGTGTGAATACACCCAGCCATTCAGGTCCCACAAAGCTCTTGGGGCGACGAATGGGAACGCTGGTGCGACAGCTGTGTTTGTCTGTCCCTGATAAGTACTTACGGCAGCGATACTTTCACGCATACCGTCGCGCACCCTGGACATTTACATTGTCCGCGTTGCCTGCCGTACCGTGACGATCTCTTGGGGTTTCTGCGCGATCAGAAGCGCCATGGGCGTTCTCTGATTCTCGCCACCGCAGCTGATGAGAAAGTAGCACGAGCAATCAATCAGGAAGTCGGTCTCTTCCAAGAGATCTTCGCAAGCGACGGTGGTACTCGCGGGCGGCCACGCCGGATCGCACCCCTGTCGTCGTTGATCTCGACGGCATTCTTTTGCGCACAACTTCCTTAATCGAATCCCGAAAGATCGACCATCGACACACTACTTCTGCATACTAAAGTATTGGCGCGACCACACATCCATCGCTCTTAAGTCCGCTGACCAATCGCGCGCCTACGGATCGCAAGTCTCCGTGCAGGCTTTACGGACGATCGCAGCGCTGGTTATTGGAGCGACGCGCTATGTCTGGACTCCAAGCGACGATTGAGCATTTGCTTAACTATCTGTACGAGGATCAAATAGGCGAGCACAATCATAGACAAGACGCCAAGAAAGGCCATCGGCAGCGGGACAAATCCCAGAAGCCGGGCAATAGGGCTAAATGGGACGGCCACGGCGAGCAGTACGACACCCAATGAGCTGACGGCAAGCCACGGACTGCACTTGCTCTTGAAGGGATTGGCACGGGTTCGAATCACGAAGACGACGAGCACTTGGGTGGCGATGGACTCGATAAACCAGCCAGTGTGAAATGCCGCCTCGCCAGCGTGAAACGGCCCTATCATGAGATAAAAAGTCAAAAAATCAAAGATCGAGCTGACCGGCCCAATCACCCACATGAATCTGCGAATGTACGACATGTCCCATGTTTGCGGATAGCGTAAGGCATCTTCATCGACCGTGTCGAACGGCAACGCCATTTCAGACACGTCATAGAGCAGATTGTTGAGAAGGATTTGCATGGGCAGCATCGGGAGAAACGGCAACAGCAGGGCGGCGCCCGCCATGCTGAACATGTTGCCGAAATTGGAGCTGGTGGCCATTAGAATGTATTTCATGACATTACTGAACGTGCGTCGACCTTCGATGACCCCGTCGTGAAGCACCCCCAAATCGCGCTTGAGTAGGACCATCTGGGCGGCCCCTTTCGCAACGTCCACCGCACTATCCACAGAGATGCCGACATCCGCCGAGTGCAGCGCTGGCGCATCATTGATGCCATCTCCCAGATACCCCACCGTGTGACCCCGCAGCTTCAAGGCGCAAATGATTCGGTTTTTCTGCTGGGGCGTGACACGGCAAAAGACGTTAGCGGATTCCGCGCGCGCCCCCAACGCTAGGTCATCGAGCTCGGCCACCTCTTTGCCGTTCAGGACACCGAGCACCGGTAAACCCACGGCCTCGCAGACGTGACGGGTGACGAGCTCATTGTCGCCTGTCACAATCTTGACCGTGACACCGTTTTGCATCAGCGCCTGCAAAGAACGCCCGGCGTCGGCCTTCGGCGGATCAAGGAATGCCGCAAATCCTGCAAATATCAGCAGCGATTCGTCATTGAGACCCGCGTGTTCCTGTGTTCTAGGCACTTCCCGGTAGCCGACACCGAGCAACCGCAGCCCCTGTATCGCCAACCCATCGTGAACCTTTTGCAATTGGGCTCTCGCTGCGGCATCCAAGCCCTGAACCGTTCCGCACTCGCTTGAAAGCCAACGGGCGGAGACAGCCAGCACATCTTCCGGGGCGCCTTTGACGACCAATAGTCGTGTGCTTCCATTGTCAAGCAAGACGGAGACTCGACGTCGCTCGAAATCGAAAGGTACCTCATCGACTTTACGCCACGTCGAAACGTCGACCCCCATCTGTGCAAGGATCGCCTCATCGAGCGGACTCTTGAGTCCCGTTTCGAAATAGCTATTGAGGTAGGCGAGATTAAAAACGCGAGCACTGTCGAGACCTAGGCAACCCACGTGACTCGCAAGCTGGATGGTCGCTTCCGTCAAAGTGCCCGTTTTGTCGGTGCAAAGCACGTCCATGCTACCGAGGTTGTGAATGGCCTCGAGCTGTTTGACGATGACCTGCTTTTTAGCCATACGCATCGCGCCGCGCGAAAGCGTGACCGTGACGATCATGGGCAACAGTTCAGGCGTGAGTCCGACCGCAAGTGCAATGCTAAACAGCAATGATTCAAGTATCGATCGGTGCAGGGACCAGTTGATGACCAAGACGGTGAGCACAAGGAGTGCGGTCAAGCGCATGATGAGCAGACCGAAATGCCGGATCCCAAGGTCAAAAGCGGTCGGTGGACGCCTCTCTGCAAGGGCGGAAGCGATTTGACCAAATTCCGTGATGCTGCCGGTCTGATAGATGAGCACCCGGGCCATGCCGCTGATGACAGAACCGCCGGCGAACACCGAATTGGTCGCTTCATTGAGGTCTGATACGATATGAGTCAAATCGCCGGCACGCTTCTCCACGGGGTAGGGCTCCCCCGTGAGCGCCGCCTGGTTAACGAAGAAGTCCTTCGCCTCGAGGATCCGGCCATCGGCAGGAATGAGGTCTCCGGCGGATAGCTGGATCAGATCACCCGGAACGAGTTCACCGACCGCTATTTCGACGGGCTTGCCACCACGTGTTGCTTGGACATGGACGGCAATCGATATTCGCAATGCATCGACGACTTTGCCGGCCTGACGCTCCTGCACGAAGTCTAAGCCGACGCTGAGAACGACGATCACGCCGATAATGAGACAACCTGTCAAATCCCCAGTGATCCCCATCACCGTACTCGCTCCCAACAGGAGCAGCACCAGGGGACTTCTAAAACGCGATAGGAACTGGACAATCAGGGGCCGGACGGGCCGGGCGTTGAGCTGATTTGACCCGAACTTGAGGAGCCGCCGCTGGGCCTCATCAGGGGTCAAGCCATCGTGAGCAACACCCAGGTCGCTGTCGAGATCCGTTAGCGTTCGGTTCCAAAAGGGTGTTTCGTTTGGCATAGATATCGGGCGCCGGTTGATCGCATTTTCTCGCATAGATGTTTACACACCAGGGAGCGAGTGGCCCATGCGAAGAATTGCGGAAAGGGCGGCATTGCCGCGAGGCGCGAGCTCTGGCGCCGGCCTGAAGGCCACGAAGGGTCGCAATATGCCACCGAACACGATTTCTGAGTCGAACACTCCGCTCTCGTCAAAAATCGCGTTCGGCGCTGGGTACTAGAACTGCAGATACAGCTGATTTTCGACGTTGCCGACACCCGGCGCTGCCCACGCGGCGAGCGCGGCGTCTTCCCGCTCCTTCCAGGTTCGGACATGTCCCTTCAAAGTCACCGTTGACTCGCTCACATTGATTTTGATGTCCTTGGTGTCAAAGATCGCTTGGCGCTTGAAGGCATCCTCGATCTTCTGTTTCACGTCGGCTGGCTTGATCGCCGTCGTCACCCGAATATCGTTGATGATGGCCTTGACGCCCATTAAATTACGGACCGCAGTCTCGGCTGCGGTTTTTTGGAATCCCCACCTCACATCGCCACTGAGCGTCACATACGCGTCCTTGACAATGGCTTGTAGCTGCGCGGTGCAGGTCGTCACATCCCATCGCAACGCGTTGGCTGCCGCTTCTGCGATCTCAGTGTCGCTTCGCGTGCCGGCCCTGTGGATCTTGATCTGGATTTCATTGGCAATCGCTCTCACGCCTTTAACCCGCTTAGTGATGTCCTCCGCCGTCCATTTGCCGCCGTAGTGTCCCACCTCTCCGGTGAGCGTCACCACGCCTTGGTGAACGACTACGCCTATGGTGCTGTCGTCGATGCTCGGATCCCATTGCAACTCGGATTCCACGTCTCGACGAATATCTGTATCAGTTTTCATTTCCATTTCCTTCGGTTAAATAAGTTCTATTTTCTTCGCAATGTCCATCACAGGTGGTTAGGCGATTCCCGAGACGCAGCCCAGAGTCGCGAAACATTCGATGAATCTCCCAATGGTCCGTGCGGATTGCGACATTGACTGTAGCGCGCGGTCGCCACCCTCACTATTCGCGAATACCCTTATCGAATGAGTTGATTCCCTCATGCTTGGGTCGCCCTCGAGTCGTTTTCGACTGGAATCCGTGCGCGCACGCGGACCCACCTCCAGCGCCCGATGAGGCACGAATATCAGCAGGCCCACCGCAGCAAGTCTTACAAGTCCGCAGCCGGCAGGCTGCGCGAAGCTACAAAACCAACAGCGGGTACGCGGTCGCTTTAACGAGCTTTTCTCGCGTATTGGCCGATGCGCTCCAACCACCGAATGTGATGTTCGGTTGACGCGACGCCGACCATGCCGATGACAGAGCTGCGTATCGGACCCATACCGCAAAATGAAAGCACATTGCGCTTCAGGCACTTAAGACTATGCGCACGGTAATACCAACGATAGGCGAGAGCGGGCATCCCCATAGTCACGATAACGCGTACCGACTTGCTGCGAAGCCGCTTCTTAGTTACACCGTGATCCGGCATTTCAAGCACAAAGCGGGGCCGAAGGACCTGCTCTAACAGACCTTTTAATAGGGCGGGCATGGACCCCAACCACAATGGAAAGACGACAACTAGATGGTCGCACCAAGCTAAATCGTCTTGAATCCTCGCAACCGTCTCGCAGGTGGCAATTGATTCGTATTCGGATTTCGTGCGTAACGCGGGAAACGTAAGATTTGCCAGGATAACGGTGCGAACCTCATGGCCGACGCTCATCGCCTCCTTGGCGTAAGCAGCGGCAAGGGCGTGAACGTACCGCTGCGGCGCTGGGTCTGGATGTCCATCGATAATCAGTACGCGTCTGTTCATGGAAGCCCATCATCGTGGACCTATTGTCGCGGCACATCGGGGGATTCCCAATTGATTTAGGGGATATTCACGAGGTGCTAGAACTGCAAATGGTCTCCTATTGAAGTACCATCAACGTGGTCGTCTTAACGACTTACTGTCGGGTGCGTCCCTGCGAAGCGACGCAAATAACTAGAGTTCGAGATACAGCTCTACGGGTGGCTGCTTGCGCTCCCAATACCAGGTTGGTGGCTCGCCTCCGAGGAGCGCATGCCAGCACATCTGTTTGGAATCCCCACACTGCCGCCGTGGTATTACCAAGAGTCGGCATAACAATCGACCGCCATTTAAATGAGCGGAGCGCGTTTTATTACGGAGCAAGCTGGTGATCTCGGTCCATAGACACCTTGACAGCCTCGACAACACCAGTTCTGTGGTCCGCAATCCGCCCTTCGTCGACTACAAGTACATAGGGGATTTGCACGCAACGTTTCGGTATCACCGTATTGGCAGTTGAGCACGGCTTGCGTCCAATGTGAGTGAGGGTCCTTGAAAATGACAAAGATCGACTTTGAGAATGGCCGTGCAGAAATGGTTGACCGTTATATCGCGCATCGCGGCGTACGGTCGGCGCTGGTTCTTGCAGCCATGCGCAGCGTGCCTCGCGAAAGGTTTCTGCCGGAGGATCTGAGGGAATTTGCCTACGAGGATGCACCCCTTCCCATTGCCGAAGGGCAGACGATTTCCCAGCCGTATATCGTCGCCATGATGACCGAAGCGTTGGAACTTGCGGGCGGCGAGAAGGTGTTGGAGATCGGCACAGGGTCTGGTTATGCCGCGGCGGTACTATCAGGAATTGCGAAGGATGTTTACACGGTCGAGCGCATTGGTCAGCTAGCAGAGAAATCGGCCGCGACACTGGCAAGGCTGGGCTATGGGAACGTCCACGTGCTGCACGGCGACGGAACGCGCGGCTGGCCCGATCATGCTCCCTACGATGCCATCATCGTCGCGGCCGGCGGACCTCAAGTCCCTGAATCCCTGAAGGCGCAACTCAAAATCGGCGGTCGTCTGGTGATCCCGGTCGGAGCGGATCGGAGCTTGCAGGAGTTAGTGCGCGTAACGCGTGTAGCGGAGGACGAATACGCCACGACGGAGCTCGCGGATGTGCGATTCGTTCCTTTGGTGGGTGCGGAAGGCTGGATCGCGCACGAGCGAAGAATCAGCGACACACCAGCGCCCGCTCCACCGTGCAAGAGTGCGCGCGCCTGGCGCGCGACGCAGGTGTCACCTGGCCGCTGTCGCCGGCAATAGACGAAGCGGCGCCGCACCGGAGGCTGTACAAGCGTGTAGTGCCCCTGTCGCGAGCACCGCGACCGGATTTCGCCTGTCGTCACGCGGAGCCTCGTTCATTACCGCGTCACCACCGGCCCGGCACCATCCGGAACGATGGCCCCTCATGACCGGAATACGCAGGCCAGGCTTGGTGTGCGAGGAGGCAATCTCTTCACGCATATCACGAATCCGGTTTTTGCAGGTCAGCCATTTACCATGGCTGCAATGCCGGACCCTGCACCCAAATTCGCATTGCGAGAGATCAGAGGGCACTGCCGCGATAAAGGGCCCCGTCCATACGCTTTTGAACCATCTGAATCGCATTCCTATCGGGCAATGGGGTGCTTGCGAAATCTCGGTCTCAGGTATGTGGCAGACCAAGATAGCCCGTGGGAAAAGGCATCAGGCGATCGGTTTCCTTCCTTACCACGGTGTAACACTCGCAGCAGAGCTTCTCCAGGGTGGGCCGGTCCAGCACCGTGATCTGGCCGCGGACATATTCGATCGCACCCTGCTTCTGCAACTTGCCGGCGGCCTCGGTGATGCCTTCGCGGCGCACACCGAGCATGTTAGCCATCAGTTCCTGAGTCATCGTCAGTCGGTTGCTCGGCAGGCGGTCCAGACAAAGCAGGAGCCAGCGACACAGCTGTTGGTCAATCGAGTGGTGCCGGTTGCAGACCGCCGTCTGTGTCATCTGAGTGATCAAGACTTGCGTGTAGCGCAGCAACAGGATTTGCATTTCGCCGTGGCGATGGAGCTCATCCTTGAACTGCTGGCCCAGCAGCCGGTAGGCGCAGCCGGCGCTCTGCACAACCGCCTCACTCGAAGTGCTTTCGCCGCCCATGAACAATGCGACTCCGATAAAGCCCTCGTTGCCCACCACTGAGACTTCCGCCGATGCGCCATTTTCCATCCGATACAGCAGCGAGACGATGGAGTCGATAGGAAAATAAACGTAACGTAGAATATCTCCGGATTCATACAAGACCTTGCCGAACGGCAACTCCACCAACTCGAGATGTGGGACTAGACGGTTCTGCACGTCGGCTGGCAACGCAGCCAGAAGATGGTTTTGCTGCGGCTTATGTTCCTCGGTCATAGGTGATCTGCACTCAAACCGTAAAGGGGTCCGTCGGATATTTATGCCAAGACTTCGTCATCTGTCGCCTCGTCCACGTTTCTCTAGTACCGCGCGCGCTTAATCTTCGTGCGACTTCAATCGATTCCGACGCGAGATCAGCCGACGGCAGACCGACCCACATCTCTGATGCCCAGCTGTTATTTCCCCGCTCCATCGAGACGGTTGGTATCGAGCAACGCTTCTGAATTGCCGAGACGCGAGATGTAATCAGCGAGTGCGTCTTTTTCCTGAGGCCGCATACCCCGAAGTGCACTCGTCATTTCGGGCGGTGCGAGGTCCTTATGCAGACCCGCCGCCGCCTCGATCTGTCGTCTCAAATAGGGATAATGTTGTCCGGCTATGCGTGGTGCTCGGTTGCCATGCTCACCTCGGCCATCGATACCGTGACAAGCGGCGCAGATGTGCGCGTACAGCTCTTGTCCTATACGGAGGTGCTCGCCCGAGCCACTCACAGGATTAGGGTTCGCATCCAGACCCGCAAGATAGTTAGCCAGCGCGACGATGTTATCTTGATTGCTGAACGTCGAATGCGCCGCCACGACTTGCATTGCCGTATCTACACGCGCTCCCGATCGGAACACCGCCAGCTGTTTTTCCAAATAACGCTCTTGCTGGCCGGCAAGGCTCGGGATGTCACCATCCGGCGAGCCCCAGGCGTTGGGTTGATGGCAGACCACGCAAGGAGCATAGAGCCGGTATCCGTTCGAAGGCGCGGGTGCCGCGTGCGCTACACCCCAGACTGCTAAAGTCAGCGCAGCCTGAAATAACCGAGCCCGAACTTGTGGATATAGGCTTTGCACAGAAACAGCTTAACCGTACCACTAGTTACTGCACTCAGGGGAACTACCTATCGAGTCGTCCGAAATTTCGGACATCCTGCGGAACCAGCGTATCGACAGGTCGCCGCTTGAGCGAATGTTGTCGGGGTATTTGGACAGTTGATTGGGGCCAGCCCGCACCTTCTAGGCAGTGCGACCGATCAGAAATAAGCCGACTGAGTCGAAGTCGAATCCGCGCTATCAACCTATGTACGGTATAGTACATAGGAGTTACGCATGTTCACGTATCCAAGCAGACCCAACACTCGACTATTGTGGGAGCCACTTCGCTGTAAGAGAAAATTCGGTGTCCGCAAACTTCACCTCCACGCCTCAAAACACGCTGCTAGCGACGCTTCCAGCGACGGAATGGGGCCGGGCGGGGCAGCATTTCAAACCGATTTTCATGCCGCTCGGCGCCGTGCTCTATGAGCCCGCGACGGCCGTTAATCATATATATTTTCCGACGACATCGGTCACTTCTATCTCGTGCGTGATGAACGACGGTCGGGCGGACGCACTTACCCTCATAGGCCGGGAAGGCTTCGTGGGTGTCGAGCTCTTGCTGGGCAGCGGCTCGGCGCCGTGCCGTGCCGTGGTACTGAGCGAGGGCTGGGCGTATCGAATCAAGCGCGAATTTCTCAACGAGGAGTGCGAGCGGGGCGGCTCGATGCGCAGTGTATTGCTGCGATATGCGCAGTCTTACATCACGCAAGTGACGCAAACAACCGTGTGCAATCAGCACCACTCCATCGATCAACAATTGTGTCGTTGGCTGCTCATGTTTTTAGATTGCCAGGCATCGAACGAATTGCCCTTGACCCACGAACACATCGCCGAGCTAATGGGTGTCCGCCGCGCAAGCGTGACGGAGGCGGCCCGCAGGCTTAAGATCGCCAGATACATCCGCTACCACCGCGGCCACTTTTTCGTGGTCGATCGCACGGGTCTGGAAGCCCGGTCATGCGAATGCTATGGGATTGCCAAGCGGGAAACGGAGCGTCTCCTGCAGATGTCTCAACAAACTGTCAAGGAGCGGCAACTCCGCCAGCTGTCGACCGAGTCAACACCGGGCGTTCAGGGCCCTCCGGGGCGCACGCGTCGCCAAATTTTGCCTAAAGGAGAGGTACCATGCTGTGACTCGCCCGTTGGTTGCTGATGACGCGCGACCGCGTCGGATCGGACGAGTTCTCTTTAACCCATGTATTCTTGGCGCACATGCTGGGGTTGCGGCGGGTGCGCGCCACTCAGGCGGCCAGCGCCCTAAAGCAACGCAACCTCATTAACTATCACCGCAGAAAAATCCAGATCCTAGATGTAAAACGACTCGAAGCGGCTTCTTGCTCGTGCTACCAGATTATAAAATCGGTGTTCGAGCGCGCGCAGAGCTAACCGAATTCGGGCGATTCGTAGAAGGTGACCCGAGGGTCGCATCGTACGTCAATCCAGGCCGATCGAGGCGCCGATTGAGTGGCAAAAGCAGAGACACTTCCATCCGCTTGCGCTTTTTGGCTATTCGAGGCGGCCCGTAATTTGGTGTTTGATGATGTTCATTACTTTGTCCTAAGTGACAGAGACCGGCAGCCGGCGCGCTCAATGCAATGACGGCGACCGATTTTGATGAGCACTGTGATGAGATGCGATTGCATGTCCATCTTCTATAAGAGGGGCGCTGTGTTGATCCACTCTCTAACGCGACTTTAACCTAGGTCCGCTTTACACAGAGAACGGCTTCGACGCGAGCGCGGATACGCGAGGATTGATCGCATACCTATGGAACAGGCGGTAGCGTTGTCACCACGCTCCAATCACTTATTAATCTAAGTAGATTCCACCACGTGGTATGTGCGGTATCGTACAAACGGCGATTTGTCTTCATGATCCAATGTCCACGTCGGAATCATCAATAAAGAGAGAATCCCATGTATATCGGTGGCGGCTTACTCGGACTAATCCTGATCATTGCCTTGATCTTCTTCTTGGTGCGTAGAGCCTGAGTTCTCTCCGCACCGAGTTCAAACAATTTCTCTGGAGATTGATTATGCACATGAAATCACTAACGGCCGCCGCTGTACTGGCGGTTGTCGGTCTACTCGCAGGCGCGGCCACTTGGGCTCATACTAAGGCCGAGATCGATCGGAGCGCGGACCGAGCGCTGAAGCACTTCTATACGCTCAACCCCAGCCACCGGCAGCTGGTCGGCAAAGCGGCCGGCGTATTGATCTTTGGGCACGTGACGAAGGGCGGCGTTGGCGTCGGCGGCGAGTACGGTGAAGGGGTCCTTCGCGTCCGGGGCCGGCCGGTCGATTACTACAGCGTCGCGTCCGCCTCCGTTGGGCTCACGCTCGGCGTAGCATCGCATCGAGAAATCATCCTGTTTATGACAGAAGGCGCGCTCGATCACTTCGCCAAGAGCGATGGATGGTCTGCAGGCGGGGATTCCGCCATCGCCGTTGTGTCACAGGGTGCGGGTAGTCAATACGACACCACCACTCTGGGAAAGCCCATCCTCGGATTCGTCTTCAGTGAAAAAGGTCTGATCGGCGATTTATCGCTCGAAGGAACTAAAGTCACGAAGATCAAGACCACGGATTGACATTTGTCCATCGGGGCGCGGCGTGGCGCCCCGCCGGAGTGGGATCTTGCATATTAGGGGACGGGAACATGCTGATTGATCAAATTGATGAACGATGGCAGCGACATCTTATCGCCAGACTTCATTTGGAGCCGCTATTCAAATCGGAGCACTTGGATGGCGTGGACGGACGTGACGTGGCGCACGGGCATCCGCTCATGCATCGCCCAAGCCAGAGCGAAGTTGATAACAGCGCTCAACTTATAGCTCTTCTAAAAGGATTGGGCGTCGGCGCTGACGTGGTCGAGGCGTCTATCAAGCGCAATGATGCCTCTATCACGCGCGCCACAGCAATCATCGCCGAGTGGATGACCTATTTGCCTGAGGACTGTGTCAAGGCGATGGCCAACGACGGTTGGCATTGGACGACTTAGTTGCACGGTCTGAAACGATGAATCCGAGAGCATTCGACGAGATACACAATATCCTGCTGATCCAAGGGGACGGTCAGGATGCCCAAAGCGTTCGCGATGCACTCGCCAACAGTTCCGACCGGGCTTTTCGAGTTGAGTGGGTGAAGTCGTGCGCTCTGGGTCTCGAGCGACTGGCCGCCCAGCCTCTCCACGATCGGGACGGTCCAAATGCGATTTCGGCAATCCTGGTGGATTTGATGTTACCGGACCTTGCCGGCTTGGGAAGCGTCGATCGTCTGGTCACCGCCGCGCCGCAGATCCCCATCATCGTACTCTGTTCGATGCAAGATGAATTGGTCGCAAAAGAGGCGATCCAGCGCGGCGCGCAGGATTATCTCCTGAAGGAGCATCTCAACAATTACCTCTTGCCGAAGACACTGGCGGGGGTGATCGAGCGCGCGTCGATTACCGAAGCGTTGTTTGACGAGAGGGAGCGGGCGCAGGTCACGCTCAATTCCATCGGTGATGCCGTTATAAGTACGGACGTCGAGGGTCGGATTTCTTATATGAACTCCGTCGCCGAGCGCTTGACCGGATGGCCGTTGAAGGAGGCTTCGGGTCGCCCCCTGGAGGAGGTATTCAAGATCATCGATGCCGAGATGCGCACGACAATTGCCAATCCCACGGCAAAGGCAACCGAGGAGAATGCCACCGTGGGGCTGCCGCCAACCTGTATCTTGATCCGGCGCGATGGAGAGGAGTCGGCCATCGAAGACTCGTTCGCGCCCATTCACAACCGCCGCGGCCACATCACGGGTGCCGTCATGGTGTTCCATGATGTGAGCACGGCCCGAGCATTGACGCTCAAATTGGCCTATATGGCCCAGCACGATACTCTGACGGATCTGCCCAACAGAAGTCTGTTGAACGATCGCCTTGGCCAGGCGATCGGAGAGGCGCAGCGGCACCATAGCGCGCTGGCACTTCTCTATCTCGATCTCGATCGCTTCAAGCTCATCAACGACTCGCTCGGTCACTTGGTTGGCGACCATCTGCTGCAATCAGTTGCGCTGCGTCTGCGCGAGTGCGTCCGAACGACCGACACCGTGAGCCGCCTCGGCGGCGATGAGTTCGTGATTCTGTTGTCGGAAGTTGCGCACGAACAAGACGCAGCCCATTGCGCGGATAAATTACTCGAAGCCTTCCGGAATCCTTTCGCGCTGGGCGACCACGAGCTGCATGTCACGGCCAGCATCGGTATCGTCGTCCATCCGGGCGACGGTACCGCGGTCGAAACATTGCTGCAAAATGCGGATTCCGCTATGTATGAGGCGAAGAAACATGGGCGCAATAACTATCAATTCTATCGAGCAGACCTGAACTGGACCGCCGGCGAGCAGCAAGCACTCGAAAACGGCTTGCGACATGCAATCGCTCGACAGGAACTGGAGTTGTATTATCAACCCATCATGAGCTTGAGCACCGGCGCGATCGACGGCGTCGAGGCATTAGTACGGTGGCAGCATCCCACCTTGGGACTTGTGCTTCCGGACCAGTTCATTTCGATTGCCGAGGAATCCGGGTTGATTGTCCCGATTGGCCAATGGGTGCTGCGCGAGGCCTGCCGGCAGGCCAAGGCATGGCATGACGCCGGCCTTCCGAGACTGCGGCTTGCCGTGAATGTGTCGGCAGTGGAACTGCGCTCGAAGGAGTACGTGGCCGGCGTCGCTGGTATGTTGGCGCAAACCGGCTTTGATCCGCGGTGTCTCGAATTGGAACTCACAGAGACGTTCCTCATGCAGGACTCCAAGTCCACCGCTGTCGTCTTTGGAGCCATCAAGGAACTCGGCGTTCAACTGACGCTGGATGATTTCGGAACGGGCTATTCCAGCCTGAGTTACATGAGACGCTTCCCCATCGACACGCTGAAAGTGGATCGGTCGTTCGTGCGCGATCTCACCATGGATGCGAGTGACGCCAGCGTGGTGAGTGCCGTCATTAATATGGGCAGGAGTCTCAATATGCGAGTCGTTGCGGAAGGCGTCGAGGCGCTCGACCAACTGGTATTCCTGAAAGAGCATGGCTGCTCCGAGGCGCAAGGTTATTATTTCAGCCGGCCCTTGAAGGCGCCCGATTTTGCCGTCTGGATGAGCCAAAACAACGTAACCAACGACAGTCGCGCGGTGAATAGAGCGGGAAGAAATTGTAGCGGTACGCGCTCTGTCCGTGCACCTTCTGGTATTCATCCCAGAGCAGCGTTTCTACCGCCAGTTATTGCACCAAAAATGAGGGGATCCCAGTGAGGCCGTGATACCGCTCCAACCAGGAGCGCTCAAATATTATCGTTCGACTTCGTCCCTTGGTTATAGTTACACACGACGATGGTCCCCCGTCGGTCGCAGTCGGGGGTCTTGTTGGCTCAAAGGCGATGCGCCGGTACGCCTACACTGCTAGGGAGTAGATAACCTGGTGCGTATCATCCGGATCGCATGCCGTGGACATTCCGAGTTCGTGGGCGAGGTCGCGCATCGCGGCATTGTCCGTGAGTTCCACTGAGTAGAGTTGCTTCACGCCGTAATCTCTGGCGGACGCGATTAATTGCTTCACGAGTAACTTACCCAAGCCCTTGTGCTGCCATCCGTCGGCAATCGTCACCGCCATCTCCCGAATATCTGCCTTTGAGTTCGGTGCGTATCGGCCAACGCCAATCTCGGTTTCGCACCCATTCTTCTGCACGGTGGCAACAAATGCCATGGAGTGGGGGCCATCAACTTCACAAAAGAGCTTTAGCTGCCCGGGCGACAGTTCCCTCACGCCGCCGAAGAACCGATAGTGCTTAGTCTGAGGCGACAGCTTACGGACGAAATCCGCCTCCATGGCTGCGTCCGCCACACGAATGGGCCTTATCGTCACCAGTTCACCGGCGAGTGTTAAATTTAGATTCGTTGTGACCATGGCGGTGCCTCCGATTGAAAGAAAGGTAGCAGTATGATTACGACATGTTCCAACTGAACACTGTGGATTTCCCTAGCCTCAAGCCGACAAATACGTATACAGGTCGCGACGATATTTAATAGTCACCGCGGCGGATAAGAAAACTCAGGCAGCGAGCAACGCTCGGAGCAACGTCAACAACTCCTCTGACTTGATGGGCTTGCTCGTGATCCGCAGGTAGGGATCGCGCGGCAGTTGCTTAACGACGGCGGAGGTATCGCCTGTCGTAAGGACCGCCTTTAATGAAATACCCAGTATCTCGCGCAACGTCGCGATGACTTGAATACCGGTTTCGCCGTCGTTCAGATGATAGTCGCTGATCAGCAGATCGACTTTATGCCCCTGTTGCACGTGTTGTAACGCTCCCGCCAGCGACGCGACCGGCGTGACATGGTAACCCTCCAACTCGAGCAACAGGCACGTTGCGCGTCGCACCGACTCATTATCTTCCACCAAAAGAACACGCGCTTCCCCGATCTGCGAGCCATAGACGGACAATCCCACGGACGTGGGCGGCATCGTCACTTCTTGTACGCCGCTCGCTGGGAGGGCGAGCGAGAACGCCGAGCCTTTGCCCACCTCGGAGCGCACATCAAGTTTGAGCGTGAGGAGCTTCACCAGGCGCTGCACGATAGAAAGGCCCAGGCCATACCCATCGCGCGAGGCGTTGGTCGGAACGCCTACTTGATAGAACTCATCGTAGATATACGGCAGCTGATCCGCCGGAATACCGACGCCCGTATCGAGCACCTCGATGCGAACCAGCGGTGCCTCGTGCAGGCAGCGCAAGCGTACCCCGCCTTCACGAGTGTACTTCAGAGCATTCGAGACCAAATTCCTTAAAATCTGCTCAACCAACGTTGGATCACTGTGCGCCGCGTCTTCGCATGATTCGATTTCGAGCTTGAGCCCCTTGTTCGCCGCAATACTTGCGAATTCCAGGCGCAGCTCTTCGAAAATCGCGGCTACCTTGAAATCAGTCGGCTCGGGTCGGATCGCCCCGGATTCCAGCTTGCTGATGTCGAGCAAGGCGTTGAGCAGTCTCGACATCGCGGCAATCGCTTGCTCTGACTGAGAGAGGGCTTCGAGGGCGCCGCGATCAGTCACCCGCCGGCGCATTGCGCCGTTGAGCAATTCGAGGGTTTGCAGCGGCTGACGCAGATCATGGCTGGCGGTTGCGAGGAAGCGGCTCTTGCCCTGGTTGGCCCGATCAGCGATCTCGCGCGCCTGGTCCGCGAGTTCCCGCGCAGCGTCGGCGGCCTCGCGCGCTACAATTAGTTCGGCTTCGACACGCTTGTGGTCGCTCACATCGCGAATCGCGGCTGCAACGAGTGTCCGGCCAACGTCGTCGATTGGGCTTAAACTGATCTCGACGGGAAACTCAGTGCCGTTTTTCCGTCGTCCAAACAAATCAAGTCCCGCCCCCATGGGGCGTACCCGCAGGGTGTTGATATAGTGCTCGCGGTGTGCAACATGGCGAGTACGAAAACGCTCCGGCATCAGCGTCTCGATATTCTGGCCTATGATCTCGTCATGCAAATAGCCGAACAAAGCCGAGACTTGCTGATTGGTAAATCGAATGATACCGGAGGCATCAATGATGAGCATCGCATCCGGGGCGGCATCGAGGGCGCTGCGGGCGAGATCGGGCGGGGTCGTACGCACTGAACAGATCCCTTGGTTGCTGCTCTTTCCGAGTCGGAAAGAAATGATCCCTATAGGTATTGTTTAACTTTGATCTAATGTTCTTATATTTGCCTACGTCTCTGCGCGTCTGTATGAATTCGAACACAAGAAGCGCATCTCGCCGAGTAGCACCGTCGGAACTGTCGACTTACCGCCGTTTCGTTGTACCAAAGAGTCTCTTCAGTTCAGTCCGCATAGTACCGTAGCATTCGCAGGCCGCATCTTGGAGCCCCGATTGGTCCATGATAGTTACGCGACCACGCGTGTACTGAATCAAGCCGGCCTTCTGCAGGAAACGCGCGGCAATCGTTACGCCGGAGCGCTGAACGCCGAGCATCATCGCCAGGAATTCATGGGTCAGCGGAAACGACTTTGCTAGCGCGTTGTCATGGGCGATCAACAACCAGCGACAACAGCGCTCCTCCAGAGTATGCAGCCGGTTGCAGGCGGCAGTCTGCACGAGTTGGCAAATGGCGAAACGGGCGCACTTGTGCATCACATCGAGAAGAGTGCTGTCCTTTTCCATCTCGCGCTTCAGTATATCGCGCCGGATCCGCACGGCTATTCCTGGAATTTGCACAATGGACCCAACAATTGCCTTGTCGATACTGAAGAGAGCGTTGGGGTCAGTTATGCCTTCAATGCCGACGGCTCCGACCTCGACCGTTCGGCCGTCTTGCATAGTCTTAACAAATGAAACCAAGCCGCGATTGACGAAATATATATATTCAATTGATCGATCTACTTGATTGATGATCTGACCCCGCACCATATTCACGGGCTCTAAATTAGGTAGGATTCGCTTCAGCGTGGCGTCGGACAGCGAACCAAGGATGCGGTTTTGGTTCATGATGTCACGATTTTCGCCAAATCTATTTAACCAGACGAAGTCAGTCTCTGGGCCTGGGCGGTCTCGGCGCTTCTGCAACATATGATATGTTCTCTTGCTTGCATCCCTCCGTCAACGACTTGTTTGCAGTTGAGCGGTACAAAAGCCAATCGACCGCAGGTTAACGAGACTCTTTCTCGCTACCCTCCAACCACCCCGGTAGCGACCGACCTTCGCGCGGATATCTCACATCGCAGCAGCTTGCAGGCGTTTACGAAAGGGACTGAGGTGAGCATTCGGATCCGGTCGGACGCTGTATTTGGAATCGCGGCAGGATGCGTTGTGCTAGCAGCTCTCATCTGCATCGCTCAGGGCAGCATGCAAAATCTGAGAGCGCCATAAACACAGGTCTGCCCAAGCATTGCTCGATTGGCTACGTCGACCAATGCCAACCGTTGTTAACCATGGCTTTGACGCAGTCCTTTGGTAAGTATGTCATCCAATCGGCAATTTTCGCAGTTGCGCGCGCCGTCGCGATGGCGTTTTGGTTGATACTCCCCGTCGGTGCCGCGCTGGTGTCGACGCCCAATTCTTGTAAAAGCACTGAGAAGTTTCGGAATTGTCCAGTCTCGCGCTTTTGCGATTGATCATTCGCGGGAGCGGCGTGCGCCGTACTTTGACTCTTTGCGCCATTGCACTCCAACGGCGCGGACTTGAACAAAGGCTGCAAGTGCAACGCCGTGATAAGGTTGTCTTTCCCCCGTGCATTAGTCATCATGGCTGTCTCCAGATATGAAACGGCAACATATCGCGCCGGCGGTCGAACGGCAGCGTGCGTAGTAGCGACCGCTAAATGCGCCCCGTGAGAACCAAAATCAATACGCCAACGAGTACGAGCCGTAGTGTGCCGCTCGGGTAGTACCCCCAGGACCTGCTATGAGGCCACGTTGGAAAAGCGCCAACCAGCATTAGCAAGAGAATAATCAAGAGTACCGTGCCCAATGACATTTCGGTCTCCTTAGCGCTTCGAAAATCCCAGTCAAACGGATTATCCAGCGCGTCGAAACTTTGATTCGAGTCCAATCGCCTGTCGAGCTAATTATCTACGACGGATCTGCTTCGTCGATAAGTGGATTCACTTACCCGCACGGGTATTGGTGCAGTTGCAAGCGAGCAGCAATATCGGCAGCAAATGCATAGACGGTTTCTACCCCCAAACGCGCGCGTTGAAGGCACGCATCGACCCTGGCCAATCTGCGGCAAATACATACGGAGTGTCGGACAGCCCAGAGCGCATCGCAGTGCTCGATCGGGCAAAATAAATTCGTCATTAGTAGGACGCAACAAATGACCACCACAGGCACGCGTACCCCCGATCGATCGAGTCCTTCGGTCGGCAGTTGGCAGCGGAATTGGCGAGTCTCGCTTCGCAGACGAAGATTGGCTCCAAGCGTCGAATTCTCCTGCCCGGTGACGGAGCCAGCGTCGTGTCTGAAATCGAGGACACTTATATGTTGATCAAAGAAATGACTAGGGAAGCGAGCATTGATCTACTGGCGCGTACACACTTGTGCAGGTTGGCATGCGCCCACGAAGGGCAGCCCTATATCACCCCGATACACTGCGTCTATGACGACAACTACCTATATGGTTTCTCGACGTTGGGACAAAAAATTACCTGGATGCGGACGAATCCCCTTGTATGCGCCCTCGCCGAGGAATTGATCAGTCCGCAAGATTGGGCCTCTGTGATTGTTTTTGGCAAATATGAAGAGTTGCCCGACATGGGGCCGTACGCAATGCATCGGCAACACGCCTATGACCTACTTCAAAGGCGCGCCATGTGGTGGGAACCGGGTTATGCGGAGACGGTGCTCCGCGGAAAAGCACGTCCATTGCAATTCCTCTATTTTCGGATTCACATCGAACAAATCAGCGGTCACCGCGGCGTCCCGGATTCGATTGCTGAACCAGAGCATTCTGTTGCGCAGCAGAAAAGGCGTGGTTGGATCCACAAAGTGTTCGGACGCCCAGAACAGTAAAGCGGCGCATATGCGTTGCTCGGTAGCGGGCGCGCGAATGGCTCCAGGACCCCCTAATTGCGTTAGATTTTCGGTGAGTATCGGGCGAGAACCATTGACGAGGCGATCTACCAATATCGGACCCGACCGGTGTCGACGTGCACGAAATCGGAACCGGCGTAAAAGCCCACGCCGCCGCGAGACAATGAGCGAGCGTACTCGCTCAACTTACGCGTCGAATAACCGCTCAGTCGGACATCGATTGCCCTCCCGAGTATGTGTTGACTGTGCTCGGCCACACCGCTGGAATTGTGATGCAGCATCGCATTGGTCTGCGGCGAACGGTACCCTGAGATGACTTCGAAGGGTGCGTCATGATCTGCGAGAGACTGCAGGTCAAATAGGATGTCCAACAGAGGAGGGTCGATCTGATGGCTCTCGCCCGTGCGAAAGTCTCGCAGCAAAAAATTGACGTTGCGCAAACACGCGTCGCTGTAAACGCCGCCAACAAAATACGGAGCCGTGAGCGTCTCACCTGTGTGCGTGTGCACAAACCGTAAAGTACGCGGCCGATCTGAAGCTGTGGCAAAGACGGGTAAGGCGGTCATGGAGCCTAAAACACCGCACAGGGCACCGGCCCCAGCCAAGAACCCGCGTCGACCCAGACGGAGGGCGGCTTCTGGTCGGTCTTTGTGTTTAGACATCGTGGCACTCTCCAGCTTGGGTGACGATCATAGCCTAGCGTGCTGCTGCGGCGCTGTTAACTGGTCGAAGGCTCAGCAATGCCTCGAGTTTGCGGTCATGGCCGTAGATATCGTCGAAGAATTGCACCGGGCCGGCTTCGGTCGCCATGGCCGTTCCATACAAAATCATTACACGAATAGGTTCGCGCAACTCAACTCGCAGGGATTTAGTATCATGCATCGCAGCATCGATTTGCGTGCGGTCCCAAGGCGCGCCGGCATTGCGCAAGACATAGGCCGCCAGCGCTGTGGGATCGCTGACACGGATGCAGCCGTGACTGAACGCGCGTCGCGACGCCAAGAACAGCTGATGAGCGGGAGTGGAATGCATGTAAACATTGTGCGTGTTGGGAAATAAGAACTTGATCAATCCCAACGCGTTATCATCGCCCGGTCTCTGACGTAGCCGCAGCTGGCCGGCCGCCAACGCCGCGATTGTCTCCGGCGTAGGTTGCATGACCGCTGCATCATCGCTCTCACCTTGAACGATTTCCAAGTGATTCCGTTGCAGATAGTCCGAGTGAGCACGGATCGCCGGCAGCATTTCATGTACGGTGATGCTGCGCGGTATATCCCAGTACGGCCTAAAAATCACGTACTTCAAGTCGCCGACGAAAATTGGGGTACGCTTGCTCGGGTAGGTTTGTCCCACGATCACCGGCATTTGTAGAATACTTGCGACCCGATCGGCAGTCGTGTCGAATGCAAACAACCGGAACTCCGGAATATTGACGATAATCGGTGGAGCGTCGAAGGCGGGCAGCCATCGCCAGCGCTCGAGCGTCAACTCGATTTGGCGCACGCGCTGGGCCATGGGTGTGGTAAGCGCGGCAAAGGTGCTGGCACCTAGGGTCCCGTCGGCAGTCAGGCCATGCCGATCCTGAAAGTGCTTGAGCGCTTCAACCACCGCAGCATCCAGGGTCTGACTCGCATCGGCCACATCGCCGCCAGGCTCCGACAGGTCACCTTCCGCCACTAGCAATTTGCGCAGGGCCGGCGCCCCCACATAGGCATCTCCCACGTGAAGCGTGCGCTTTCCAAAGCTCGGCACTTGCGTTAACTCGGGATCTGCGGCTAGGACGCGATAGTGGAAAAGCGCGGCCTTGAGCAAAGAGTAGTGGTAGAAACGTGGCTCCGTACGGGTGACAGCGTCGCCCACACTAACGGCGGCGGCGAGTGCCGCAACTGTCGCCGCAATGTCCAGATCGTTACGTGATTCGGTGAGTTCGAAGCCGGCCGCCCGCGGATCGATGCGACCATAATGCAAATGGCTGATAAGACGGACGGCAGCTCGGGTGAGCAAAACATCGAATTGGGCGCTGTCTGTATCCGAAGACATACTGCCCAACTGACCGGCAGCGGCGGTGAGGCGATCCGCAGCATAGTCGCTCGGCGCGAGTCCAAACGCATCAGCGGCGTGCAAGATTTTGACGAGATCACGCGCTTGTTCCGAGATCTGACCATGTGTGCTCCACAGTAGCGTCGCCCCGACGCGATCATAGACGGAGCGAACCAGCGCCACTTCGCCCCGCACGGCAATGCTAGGCGAAACGTTCGTATTCAGCTCCTGTAACGCAGCGCCGAGCGGCGCAGACGGTACATCGCCGCCACCCACAGTCGCAGCGTGTAATGGCGGGACGTTGTTAAGCAGGAGTATGGCCAAGCCCATCATCCTAACGATGGCTCGCAAACCCCTAAAACGCAGTGCGCAAACCGTCGTGCCGGTCATGCCACTGGCAACGGTCGTAATTTCTCGAACTCACTACACTGCATTACCGTGTGACTCCAGATCTGCCTGATCGGCAGGCGATGAACGCGTGCCGTGGGCAGGGCACGCACTGACCTGCTGAATAGCTCATCGAATGTGGCAAGCGCGCCCTTGCGGGACGATCAACCGCGGAATCTAGTAGTGCCAGATTCATGACCGATCCCACTAGAATTGATTGCGAAGTGTCATCCATAGTAAGCACGTGGCGGGCGGGTCGATATAAGGGACGAACCCGCCAGATCGTACGGGGCCATGCCGGGCCCAGTGCTTGAGCGCTTCAACCACCGCGGCATGCGGATGAGTGGCAATCTCGGTCGTCGCTTTAGCATGATCGCTGTCACAGACGTAGACGAGTCGCGGCGTTGGGGTTAGTCCCGCTACCCGTCGGCTGCAGCGCACGCTAGACTGGTCTCGCCAATAGAGGCGCGAAACCATGCCATAACAGCGCGTCGATGGATGGGCGCGACGACTGTGCGCCGGCGAGATCGGGCGACCGGACAATCGAGATAGCACCATCAATCGGGGGACGGTCAGAACGGAATGGCTTGTGCATCATCGGAAGGCCTTACGATAAGAATGTCGCATGGCAACGATTCGAGGATGGTTGCCGCGGTACTCCCGACAATCATCCGGTGCCACCTGCCGTGCGACGACGCACCCATCACCATCACGTCGGTGCGATATTTCGTCACCGTGTCCATCAAGCAATCCTCGGGTGTGCCCATTTCCACGTGAAGATGTGCTTGGGTCACACCGTGTGCGCTTACCAGGCCCTCGATCTGGTGATATCTGAACGAATTCTCAACTTCTACTGCCTCCGAATATTCACGTGTCATGATTTGACCGCCCGCCGCAACGACCGCGGCAAACGCGACCGGAATGAAGGTGTGAATAACATGCAAATCGGCGTTTAGGGGACCCGCTAGCGACGCGGCACTGGACAAAATATCACGATCCAATGCCGCGGCCCTTTCATTCGTTTGATTGGGGTCGACTGCAGCCATGATGACAGGTGGCCGCTGCCACGCTTTCTTCTTCGTCAACAACAGAGGCACAGGGCACCCTCGCGTCAAATGCCAATCGGTGTTCCTTAGAAGGGTTCGCTTGGCAAGCGAGTGATGATGGGTGTCCTTGACAACCAGGTCGGCATTCGAGCCGCGAAGATAGTCCAATAGCGAGTCGTGCAAAGACTTGCCATAGATAGTTCGCACAGTGACCTCAGTCTTTAGTGCGCGTATAGGGGCCGCCAAGGCTTCGAGCAGATCCAGAAGTTGAGTGTTTGAAGGTGGCGTTTTGTGAGCGCGCAGAGTGACAACGTCGTCATCGACAGCCGATTCAATATCACAGATCAGCAATTCAATTGAGGCACCGAGGCGCTGGGCCAACAATCCGGCTTTGTCGACGGCAGATTGCGGGGCGCTCGCCGTTGGATCCACGACAACCAAGATGTGGTTGATTCGATTCATACAGTGTCCTTCGCCGGTAGATTCAATTTAATTGGCGATGACGCAGCCGTGCCGTATTGTCTTCACCTAGCTCGGGACCCTCAAGCCGTGACCAATGATCTGCCACGCGCGTGTCCACGAGTGTTATCGGACGAATGTAATCATCGTACAAACCTGCTATTTCGCCCATAAGGGCTTGCGCGTAGTGGGGCTCGGCCACTACGCAGGTTGGGCTAACGAGTTCAACGTCACGTGACGCGAATCCGCTCTGGGGGAGCAAGCGCGAGAGAAAACGCACCAACGCACGTTACAAAGTTAACCCTAGAGACACGGCACCGAATCTCCGTATCATCGGCCAATGGAGGCTGCGAACACGGGACGGTCGGATCTGCGCAACAACATTGCGCGCCGCGCGATGCTGGAGCGCGGATTGTTGCCGGAGTTCTCCGCTGCGGCCTTGCGTCAGGCAGACTCCATTAGCGTGCCTGCCGCGACAACGGACCTTGATACTCGCGATCTGCGAGCAAGTTCCTCCCCCGCTAGGGTGTTAAGGATGCGGATCTCGCACCCGCACCGGGACTGACCGCATCGAGCTACGCGAAATTCCCAATACAAGCCGGCGTCTCTTGACGTTCACAATCGCTGAATCACCGCGTCGATAGGGTGTCTGCCGAAGCGGAACGATCTCGAGAAGGACAAGCAATGGCGGGCCATACATTTGAGCGGATTCTCATTGCCGTCGCCGACCCGTCGGTGGGCATGACCAAAGCGATACGCCGCGCGAGCGACTTGGCGCGCAAGACGGGTGCCAGCATTGAATTGTTCAATGCGATGCCATCGGCCATTTCTGAGGGAACAATGCACGCCGAAGCGGAACGGTTCACTCGTATTGCGGCGGAACAAAACCACCGTCGGCTCGAACGGACCGCGAACCGGCTGCGGCGCGAAGAGCTTATCGTCACTACGAACGTGCGGACGGGCTCTCCGATCCTTGAGGCGATTCTGCGTCAAGTTCGGCAGACTAAGGCGGACCTCCTGGTCATCGAGGCGCGCAAGCACAATGTCTTCGCCCGCTTGCTGCTCACTCAGACTGATTTTGAGCTCATCCGACGTTGTCCGGTTCCCCTATTGATTGTGAAGGGACGAGCGGCGTGGCGCAGCCCCCGTATCTTGGCGGCTCTGGATCCGTTTCATACCAACGACAAGCCGAGCGAACTAGACGGTGAAATCGTCAATGCGGCACGAGCCGTCGCGGCGGTAGTTCGCGGCTCCGTGCATGCCGCGCATATTTACCGCTCGCTCGTGACGTATTTTCCCGGCGTGCCGATCGGTGCAACGGTGCGCGCAGCGATTCCTGCGCAGGAAAACACCTATAAGGTCGGGGTCCGACGACGATTTTACGAAGCCCTCAGCCGATATGGAATTGCCAAAAACAAGTCGCGCCTGATTTGTGGCGATCCTGCGATCGAACTGCCGGCTCTCGCGCGCTCCATGAGGGCTGGACTCGTTGTCATGGGGGCGATATCCCGCTCCCGGTTGAAGCGGATTTTTATCGGCAGCACCGCCGAGCATGTGCTCGATAGCCTACACTGCGACCTTCTAGTGGTGAAAGGGTAGCGCCAAAGTCCGTCCGTAATATCGAGCGACTCGTAGAACCAATGATTGGAACTCGTGGCACCGCGGCTGCGGATGTCACCGGCGAATCCCAAGTACATGCCGATGTGGCAGGCGGATGGCTGAAGTCCAGTAATCGCTCGCGCCCACTCGGTTTCGCGCGCCGACGCGGGTAGTAGTTGCGTGATCGTATTGCGAGCTCCCACATCAGAGAACACGAGCGGACAGTGTTCCTCCGTGCCGTTCTTCCAGCATGTTCATGCCGCGCGTGCGAAGCGACCGACCCCTTCCCGTGCCGAGCGGATGCGCCAAACTCGGTTTAATCAGCCAGTTCGTTGAAATTCCGGATGATTTGGTGTTTACCGTCGAGTATTCGGTTCGACCGGCACAAACGGCCGTTTATCAGTTACTGAATATCTCGCGTGAGATTCCGACGATTACGCCACACGACAAATCATGGGTCACTCAATTGGATGCGGTGCTCAAGGCGTTTGCGTAGAATCGCAGTTGCACGATCAATCCTCCCGCCGAACTGCTTAAAGAGGTGCCTATGTCGCCGGCTGAGCACGCGGGACACTGACTCCGAAATGCGCACGTACTTTGGCGATGATCTGTGGATCTGTCATTTTATCCTCGGTCTCCACGGCCGCGACTCTTGGTCCACGCTTCCCCCTCAGCAACCGCTTATGCAGTTCGCCTTTGGCCTCGCCGGGGCCAAAGAGCAGCACGCTCTGGCAGTCGCAAAGCGCGGCGATCACGGCGTCGTAGTAGATATTGAGTTCCCCCGTCAGCCCTCGTTGGCGTCTGTCGTCAGCTGGCACTTGACCCGATTCATAGGGGCCTCTTAACGGAGAGTCACCACCCCGTTCTAAGTGCTTCTCAGCGTTTGAGAGGATATGTGCGATGTGTTCACCGTCGGCGGTGAGCGTCACGATCACAGAGTGGCGGTGATCGATCCAGATGCCGGCTTTACTACTCATCTGATTTTCTCCGTGCTGGGTGAAGGGTTGCCACAGAACATCCGGGGCCTCTAGCGGAACCTAGACGCCAGGGTAGGCTGGCGCGACGCGGCATGCGAATCTCAAGCCTGAGCCACTCGCCGTCCGCCTTCCGCAAGGGCCTGATCGGTAGCTGGCCCGGGTCATTGTAGGGCAACAGTGCCTGTTGTGCGCCGTCCTGGCCAATCACCTGACGAAAGTAACCTTGGCAGTACAGCAGCCCGATGCCCACGACCGGCACCCCGAGATCGCTCGCCGCCTTGAGCTGATCCCCCGCGACATTGCCGAGGCCACCGGCGTAGATCGGCAATGCCTCGCTCAACGTTCAAGTATGCTCCACAGCTGATCGGTAGCGTGGTTCCAGGACCAGCGCAGATCCAAAGCCAGCTCGCGTAAGAGCGCGACTCCCGAGTCGGTGTTCGATACGGTGGCGCTCGCAGTCATGATAGTGGCTCCGTGGCGTCGTTGATCGTGGTCGACGAAGCGGGATCTACCGACGGGTAAGTGTCATGATTGGAGCCGTACCATGCGCGCCGCTCCGGACCGATCGTGCTGAAGCTCTTGCAACTGCCGCTTGGCATTATTGAAGGCGTCTCGCAAGGCAAGGTATATATCCTTGTGTCCTGCACCATCGACATGGAGACTGTCGGCATGGATCTGCGCACCGGGGACGATTAGGTCAATCTTGACTAGATAGGGCGCTCGAGTGTCGCTGCGGGTATCCGGGCCTTCGAGCGTTATATGACAGTGCGTGATCCGCTCGTTATAGCACTCCAACCTAGACCCCAATTTCCGCGCTCGATCCTCGAGGGCGCCCGAGCGATCAAAGTGGCGGAATGATAACGTGATGGGCGGTCGCATGGTCGGGTACCGATAAATGTCCTGTATGGCAATTATCGGCAATCACCGTCTCAGGTTACATCAGGGATTCCCGACCGGCGATGCGTAGAGCCCGCTGGCGCTCGACGGTATGCACGTACCGGCCAAGCCGACAGCTAAACTCAAGCAATCGGGCGCCTAAGCTTTATCGGTCAGCGTCAGGTGCAACTTCACCAGATGAGCCACCGAACGCGCGCCCATCTTTTCCATGACCTTGGCTCGATGGATTTCGACGGTGCGTTCGATCAAGTTCAAATCGATCGAGATTACTTTATTCGCGGCACCATCGACGACCATATCCATGACCCGTCGTTCGCGAGGCGTCAGAGAACTGGAACGGGTGCATTCGTCCAATTACTGGACAAGCTCAGTAGTATCGCTAATTGGATAAGCATAACCCCGGATAACTCTCGGCGGCTTATTGCACGACACTTAAGCCCGAGTATCGAACAATCGCCTAGGTGATCATTGTGATGGCAGGCATCAGCGCGCCGTGTACCGGAGTTCTCGTCGCGATCGCCGCCGTATTCGCGATGATGAGTGGTGAGGCGCGCGCGTCAGAAGAGGCCGTCGATCGAGCGACGCAAACGGCGCTGTCGCTCGATGCGCATCCAGATCGCGGCGCCTCGCAATTCAACCACTATTGCGCACGATGTCACGGTTCCCACGCCGAAGGCAATGCGAACCGTTCAATTCCGGCATTGGCGCGCCAGCGCTTTGCTTATCTCGTCCGGCAACTAGCTAATTTTTCGGGCTTCGAGCGCGACAGCAATAGCATGCACGGCGTTCTATCGCAGATCGAGTTGCGAGGACCGCAAACGTGGGTCGACATCGCTGCCTTTTTGAACAGAGTATCCTTCGTCAATCGCGCGCAGACCGGTGACGGCACGCATGTGGCGCTTGGCCGGGGCATTTTCCACGAGCAGTGCGCGAGCTGTCATCGCATCGACGCACACGGCGATGGGGACGGTTTTGTGCCATCACTCCGAAATCAACACTACAGCTACTTGGTCAACCAAATGCATAAGCTGGGCGAGGGTCGTCGGCACAACGTCGATGAGGATCTCGTGCGCTTTTTACATAGCTTTGACGAGCAGGACATGAATGCGACCGCAGACTACCTATCGCGCCTGCGCGGTCCGGGCGCGGTGCACAAAGTGATGCGCAACGATGGCGTCGTGGTTGACTAAATCATCCGAGCGACCAAGGAGAACATAGCTATGGATCGAATTACAGATATCCTGGTGATCGTGAACCCCTTGGTCAGAGATCAGTCAGCCATTGCAAAAGCAGCGACACTGGCCAGGTGGCTTGGCGCAGGCATCGAACTCCTCATTTGTGACACTCAGTCCTCACGGGAAGCGCACACGGAGGGGGGGTTGCCGGAGCTCAGCAATGCGTTGCTCAGCGACAATTTGGATTCCCTGCTGGAGCAACTGGCCGAGCCGCTGCGCGATGACGGTATCGATGTCACAACGCAGATTATCAGCGGCGATCCGCTGCATGAAACCGTCATTTCCTGGATGCGCAACTCGCCCGCGGATCTGGTCATCAAGGATACGCATCACCACTCGCTCGCCAAACGCACATTCGCGACCAATACCGATTGGCACTTGATACGAGCCTGTCCGGTACCTCTGTTGCTGACCAAACCGCGACTCTGGGGGACGCCGCCGGTGCTGATGGCGGCCGTGGACCCCGGCCATGTGAATGATCCGTCGGCGGCACTGGACCACCGCATTTTGGATGTGACAGTCTCGCTCGCGAATCGATTCGATGCGCAGGTATACGCGGTTCACTCGTATCTACCCTCGACGATAGCCACAGCGGCAGTCGGGGGTATGCCTCCCATGATTGGCGTGTCTGCAGAGGCACTCGCAGCGGAGAGAGAATTTAGACGCTTACAGATCAAGCAATTAACTGATGAATACGGAGTCGCCGATGCAAACCTTCACGTCGACGCGGGTAGCGCCGCGGAGTACCTGCCGTGGATGGCTGCGGAATGGCGTGTGGACATTCTCGCCATGGGCGCCATCGCACGCAGCGGTTTGAAACGCGTGTTGATCGGCAGCACGGCGGAGCGCGTCTTGGAAACGCTCCCCTGCGATGCGCTCGTGGTTAAGTCGCCGGATTTCTCGCAGAATCTTCTCTTCTGACGGGTTTTCTGGCGAGCTGCCCCACATCCACTATCCCATCGTTCCAGGGCACGAAATTGTTGGCATTGTGGAGGCGTTGGGTCCCAGTCCCGGCACGTTGACCATTGGGCAGCGGGTGGGGATACCTTGGCTGGGGAGAACCTGCGGGCATTGCGAGTACTGCATGTCGGATCGCGAGAATCTCTGCGACGCACCGACATTTACCGGAGATGACCGGGATGGAGGGTTTGTGGATGACCTGCGTACTGGTTGCATTCAGGGGGCGGACGTTCTGGTGATGCGGTGACGATGAAGCGCCGGGCATGATTTCCGTGGCAGCCGTCCAGTTCATTGTGTTGTGGCGGCTTGCGGAGAAACATGCCCGGCGAGACCATCAACCGTATTGTTATTGAATCACCAGACGATTTTCGACCTTGGCGACACCCGGTGCGGCCCACGCAGCGTAAGCGGCATCCGCATGCTCCTGCCATGTGTGGACATGTCCTTTCAGGGTGACAGTAGAGCTATCTACCCTCACCTCAATGTCCTTGGCGTCAAGGAGCGCGTGTCGCTTAAAGGCCTCTTCGATCTTTTGCTTCACATCCGCTACCTTGACCGTGGAAGCGACCACGATGTCGTTGATGACCCCTTTCACGCCCATCAGATTGCGCATCGTATTTTCCGCAGCATTCCTCTGAAACCCCCACTGCACCTTCCCACTGAGCGTTACCCAGCCGTCGACGACGACCGGTTTGATCTGTGCGGCGCCCGTTACCACATGCCATCGCAGTGCATTGGCCGCGGCCTCCGCAATCTCCGTGTCGCCGCGCGCGCCTGAGAGAGGAATCTTGACTTGAATCTCGTTCGCGATCGCCCTCACGCCGCTCACTCGCTTGGCGATATCCTCGGCCGCCCATTTACCTCCGAAATGGCAAACCTCTCCCGTCAGCGTCACGACTCCATCGTTGACGATGACACCAATCTTCTTGTCATCTACGCTGGGATCCCACTGCAACTCGGATTCCACATCACGCCGAATCTCGGTATCAGTTTTCATACTCGTCTCCATGGATGGTTCACACTCTCGTTCCTCGCAATATCCATCACTCGTTTTCTGTCGGCCACCACCCCACCATTCATGATCTCGGTTTGTGCTCATCGTTGGGGTCCGCCCAGATTTCGCGTATTTCATATGCGCCTATGCCTTCACACAGCGAATACTGAGACGAGTAGAGCACACGAACCATTCGTGATTTCCGCTATGGAATTGCTTATTTCACCTAGACCGCCACGGCGCGCTTCTAAGTTCTTCTATGCGGGTAACAACATCGCTACTGTCCGGGGATCTCTCATGGCATAGGCTGCGGAGTGTCAAGGATAATTACGCAATTGAGTTGAACTCGGATTGCGGGTTCCCACCTAGTTTACGTATCACTCGCGCTGCACCTTCCAAACCCCGGAGGTAAACTCGTTCAAAGACAGGGTAGAATCCCGTCGAAGCGCATTACGTTCTCGCCTGATGGATGGTGCTTGATCTTTTCGTCAAGATTAGTCATCGAATCAATCGAATTCTCACTTGAGCGCCTCCGACATCTATCGGCTCGCGTACGATCCCGCTGATAGGACGAGTGATGCAAAATAGAAAGTCGACTCGCGTAGTACGCACGACGTCTCACCGACAATCGTCGGGTGGGGGAGCTGCCCCTGAAGTAACAGTCACCATTGCTTTGCGTCAGTACATCCAGCGCCTGCAGCGATCGCTAGATCGGACGCTAGTAGAACTGTCGCGAGCGGTCACGCCGGATACGGTGCATAGAACGCGCACTGCTGCGCGTCGATTGCGGGCGGTTCTATGCGCCTTCAGACGAGGATTGAATCCTGCCGCGCTCCATCGCTACGCTGCCGCGTTGCAGAAGTTGGCACATGACCTCGATGCGATGAGGGAGGCGGACGTCGCGCAAGAAGCCATCTCAATCCTGTCGCAAGAGCATGCCGGACAGGGCCGCGATCGAATGAATGGATTGAAATCTGCGGTTGTGCGAAACAGATCTCAGGCGGTTTGCGCTTTGCAATCGGCGATAGGGGCCGACCCATGGACCGCGCGCCTCGTGAAGTTGCGATATGTCGCGTCAGACCCTAGTTTGATCGTTGAATCACAAGAGCCGATGAGTTCGATGACGCAGCGTGTCTTGAAGCGTCGTCGCCGACGCCTCCGTGCGGCACTTCGTTATCGTGGTCACGCATCGCGACGGTTGCATAAGCTTAGGCTGAAAATCAAGACGCTGCGGTACTTGTTGGAGCAGTGCGAATCGACCTATTCCGGCGCGGTGTGCGCGGAGGTCAAGCAATTACGCGAGCTGCAGGACTGCCTGGGAGATCTTCACGACGCATGGTGCTTGAGACGCGTGCTCAAGCGCCACTGGCGTTATCCCCGCGCGACGACTGAACTGTCATCGGACATCGAAACTCGCCAAACGGAGCTCTTTCACAACTTCCGGAAGCACCGCAAGGAACTGCGGCGACTATGGCGCGCCGCGAGGAATACGGAATAGATGCCTTACGGGAAGACTGTGAGGCGCGTCGCAAGCGAGCTTCGCCTATTTCACCCTGAAGATCCCCGTGATCTTCAAGGTCGCCGGGTCGAACACCGCCAGCAAAGGGTACCCTCGTCCAGTCAGTGGCATCGAATTGGGCTGGTCCGTGACCACTCCCGCCGCACGCATGCGTTCCTTAAGTATCCTTTTGTCGGCGACCGAGAAGTACCCCACATCGTCTACCTTCTTCAGTTGCATTCGAAGCGCCGGCAAGCCCTGCTCCCAGCGCTTGAAATATCGCGGCATCGATATGACATCGTCGCCTCCGCTCACGGCCGACGCCATGATCTTCCGGCGTTCGCGTGAGTCCAGCGGCAGCGGCGCCCAAATCCACCGCGGCAAGCTGTACCAATGCGGCACGAATTCTGCGTTCTGCCGGCGGGCGAGAGCCAACTCATCTGCGTCGATATCGTAAGCCTGAACAAGCTGTAGCACACTCTCGGAAAACGCGTAATAGAGCGGCCGTCCATGCCAGATGGATACCGAGCCGTAGATCAGCGCAAAGAGTTGGACAGTAACGATCATCGCGATATCGCGCGCGAGTTCACGCCGCGGTTTGCTCGAACGCGCGATAATGAAAGTGAGCAGGGGGCCGACAACGACATCAACTCCGGCCATCACGAAGACCACTTGCGAGACATCGGCCAGGTGCCAGCCCGGCCAGCGATACCATCCAAGATAGAGACTGCCGAATATGAGCGTGAGCGCGGCGGCGCTCGCGAGCAGATGCAGTCCGAATGCCTTCAGTCTAAATTTCATATCTATATTGTCCACAAACTTACGGGCAATTATAGTTCGCGGAGCGGCCGGGTAGAAAATTTGCAAAGTCCGTCACAATGCCCGATGGGTTTCATCGTGAACCTCAATAATTCACGGAAGTTTCGGCGGCCGAGGTGCGTGGCGACCGGCATTCGGTCACGGTACGGAGATGCTGCGCCGGTAGCCCTTTGCTGCTGCCGGGGGCGCGGCCGCGTGATGCCACACGCGAAATCCGCCAAGGAACGCGAAGTCATTATTGCCGAGGCGCGCGTTTTTCGGCATTCGCTTCAACTTGCGCGCATTGCCGCCGCCAATGACGACATAGTCGGCTTCCAGCACGGTGCTCAGCTGCGCCACGACTTCGTTGACAGTCCGACACCATTTCTTGCCGCCCAGCCGTTTGAGACCGCGCTCGCCGACGTACTCCTCGTAGGTGCGTCCCTTTTTATACGGCAGATGCGCAAGCTCCATCGGCGCAACGACGCCATCAACGATCATTGCGGAGCCAAGTCCCGTTCCAAGGCCGAGAAACAGCATTCGACCGCCTTCGTAACTGCCGACCGCTTGCATCGCCGCGTCGTTCATGACGTGGGTCGGTCGGCCAAAGGCTTTGCGAAAGTCAAATCCAACCCAACCGGGCCCAAGATTGTGTGGCTCGGTAACCACTTTGCCGTGCAGCACTACTCCTGGATATCCGATGGAAACCGCGTCGTAGGTCCAGTCCCCGGTAAGTTCATGCACATGCGCGACCATTTGACGGGGCGTAAGATCCGGCCCCGATTCAAATTGCCGCATCTCTTGACGGCCGAAAACGCGCGTCTTCACATGGCTTCCGCCGACGTCGATGGCGAGAACTCGCCTGTAGCGCTTTGGTTTCATATTCCCGAAACAATACCTCAATCCCACCCCGCACGCTGCGAACTCCGGAATCCTTAGATTACTGCCTGTGTGAAACTCATACCGATGTCAAATATACTCGGCCTTTCCTGACGACGTTACCTGACTAAGCTCATGCAGAATGGTTGTGGCGGCCAAGCGACTATGAAACGATTTGCCTTGGTGATTTTTGATTGTGACGGTGTTCTGGTTGATAGCGAGGTGATTACCAGCCGAGTCTTCGCGAAGATGCTCAACGAGCTGGGAATCGCGGTCTCGATGGAGGAGGTGTTTGAGAAATTCGTCGGAAGATCAATGGCACAATGTCTCGAGATGATCGCGGGCTTGTTGGGTCGAGAGGTCCCGGAGGACTTCGTTCATCAATGTCACCTCCGGACCACGGCGGCGCTGCAGTCGGAACTCACTGCGGTCCCAGGTATCGAGGCGGCGTTGGAGACCATCCGAATGCCGTACTGCGTCGCGTCCAATGGCAGTCACGAAAAGATGCAGACCACGTTGGGAGTTACCGGTTTGCTCCCCAAATTTAAGGGCAAGCTGTTCAGCGTCGCTGAAGTCGCCAGGGGCAAGCCGTTTCCCGACGTGTTCCTGTACGCTGCAAAAAAATCCGGTGTCGCACCTTCTGCCTGCGTGGTCATCGAAGACACGCCTACCGGCGTGGCGGCAGGGGTCGCTGCCGGAATGACTGTCTACGGCTATTGCGCGCACACGCCGGCGCACCGGCTGATCGAGGCGGGCGCTCATTGCACCTTCGATTGCATGAGCGACCTACCTGAACTGCTACGCGATGCCCGATAATGGAATCATGCGGACGCCCATCGCGGCATAGGTGATTTATGTTCAAAGCCATCCTGATCGAGCGCGACGAACGCCCCTATCGCGCGACCTTTGCGTCTCTCAACGAAGGCCAATTGCCTGCGGGTGACGTGACCGTGCGCGTCGACTATTCAACGCTCAACTACAAAGACGCGCTCGCCATTACCGGCAAAGCGCCGGTGGTGCGGCACTTTCCAATGGTGCCGGGAATCGATTTCGCCGGTTCGGTCCATGAATCTGAAAATGCCTCCTTTCGGGTCGGAGACCGGGTTTTGCTCAATGGCTGGGGTGTCGGAGAACATCATTGGGGTGGGCTCGCGCAGCTGGCGCGAGTGAAGGGGGAGTGGCTCATCCCGCTGCCCGCAGCATTTACGGCACGCCAGTCCATGGCCATCGGCACTGCCGGATATACGGCGATGTTGTGCGTCATGGCGCTCGAACGGCATGGAGTGACGCCCGAGAGTGGAGAGATTCTGGTGACAGGGGCGGCGGGCGGCGTGGGTAGCGTTGCGGTTGCCGTGCTGGCCAAGCTGGGATTTCGGGTGGCGGCCGCGACTGGTCGTCAGGCGGAGGCCGATTATCTGAAGCGGCTGGGCGCCGCAGAAGTCTTGGACCGAGCGCTGTTCGCAAGCCCGGGTAAACCCCTGGGCAAGGAGCGTTGGGCGGGGGCGATCGATGTGGTCGGCAGCCACACCCTGGTCAACGTCTGCGCCTCCATGCGCTATCGGGGCGTCGTCGCGGCGTGCGGTCTCGCCGGAGGTCTCGATTTTCCCGCGACGGTGGCTCCGTTCATTTTGCGCGGCGTCACGCTTGCGGGGGTGGATAGCGTGATGTGCCCGCGGGTGGATCGCCTGGACGCGTGGCGCCGGCTGAGCCAAGATCTCGACCTCGATAAGCTCGAGTTCCTCACCGAGGAAATCGGGCTGTCGCAAGTCATTGACCGCGCCGCCGGATTTCTCGATGGCCGAATTCGCGGTCGCGTCGTGGTGGATGCCCGTCGTTAACGGGCACCGCCAACCAGCGTGATCCAGCTCAACACCAGCAGAGCCAAAAAGATCGTCTCCGCCGCTATGAGAGCAATCGCAGTAGTGCCGACGGCCATCATTTCGCGCAAGCTCGTCTTCATTCCCAGAGCGGCCACCGAAATGACCAACAGCCACTTCGACGCCTCGCTGAGTACCGACGCGATGGGCTTTGCGACAAGAGCAAATCCGTTCAGTGCGGCCAACACGACGAAGGCAATGAGAAAACCCGGCAGCAGCGCAACTTTGTTCTGGGTGGGTTCGCTCTTGTCGATACCTCGCGCGGCGACCAGCGTGATGATCAAGACCACCGGCAAGAGCATGGCGACTCGCATGAGTTTGACAATGGTGGCCGAGTCGCCGGCCTGCGGCGAGGAGGCGTAGCCGGCCGCCACCACCTGCGCGACATCGTGGATCGACCCGCCGAGAAACCGTCCGGTTTGCAATGGATCCAAATGCAGATGCGCGAGAAGGGCCGGATACAGGACCATGGCGATGGTGCTGTAAGTCGTAATGCACGCGATCACCACCACGGTGTCGCGCTCGGAGTCCTTGCGGGGCCATGCAACGGCGATGGCCATTGCCGCGGAAGCCCCGCAAATACCGACAGCACCGCCGGAGAGGACACCATATCGGCCGTCGAGCTTCATGGTCCTGGCGAGAGCCCAACCAAACCCGATGGTCAGTGGAACGGTCACCATCACCATGGCCGCAGTCGACCAACCCAGTTCGCCGATTTGACCGAAGGTAATGCGCAATCCGAGCAATGCCACGCTGATTCGCAGGAGCGTGCGCGCGGAAACGTTGATGCCGGGTGCATAGCGCGCCTCGGCCGACAATTGATTCAAGGCCATGCCCAGCAATAGCGCGAAAATGACAGGCGGTGCGTGGTAGTGATCCGAGAGGTAGGTTGCAGCCAACGCCACGATCAGGGTGGACGCGAGTCCCGGGCCGATGGTGCTGGCGGTTGTGCGAAGGGCGCTGGGACGCCAGCGGTCGATGAACGCGGAAAGCTCCATTAGGTAGATCTTACCCGCCGCAGCGCATTGCGCCAGCCGGCGATTTGGGTCTCCCGCTCAGGCGCTCCCAATGCCGGCTCGAAACGAGTTTCGGACCTACTCAACGCGGCGATGTCTTGAANNACGCTGCATGAATAAATTGTTTTGCGACATGCCGCCGTCTACCTTGAGTGTCTCGGGTCGCAGACCGTCGGCGGCCATCGCGTCGAGCAGGTCGTAAGTTTGATAGGCGACACTATCAAGCGTTGCGCGTGCGATCTCGCTGCGCGTCGAAGCACGCGTCAGCCCGATGATGGCGGCGCGCGCGTCGGGGTCCCAATAGGGCGCTCCCAATCCCGTGAACGCCGGCACCAAATAGACTCCACCGCTGTGCGGAACCGACGCCGCCAGCGCCTCCACGTCGGATGCTTGTGAGATGAGCCCGAGCCCATCGCGCAGCCATTGTATGGCGGCGCCTGCGGACAGTATGGAGCCTTCCAGCGCATAGGTGACTATGCCATTCAGCCGATACGCAATGGTGCTGAGCAAGCGGTGTTTGGAGGGTACGAGTTGCTGCGCGGTGTTGAGCACGAGGAATGCGCCGGTGCCGTAGGTGCTCTTGACGTCGCCCGCGCCGAAGCAAGCCTGCCCGACGAGAGCCGCTTGCTGATCGCCGGCGACTCCACAGATCGGCAATGCCTGACCCAGTACCGCCTTGTCGGTGATGCCAAATTCGCCCGCACTGTCTCTCACTTCCGGCAGAACGCTCATCGGCACATTGAACATTTCGCACAGAGCCTCGTCCCAGCGACCCTTGCCGATATCATAAAGAGCCGTGCGACTCGCATTCGTGGCGTCCGTAAGATGCACCCGGCCGCCGGTCAGTCGCCACATGAGAAAGCTGTCGACGGTGCCGAAAGCAATGTGACCGGCCTTTGCGGCCTCGCGTGCACCCGGCACGCGGTCGAGAATCCAGTCGATTTTGGTAGCCGAGAAATACGGATCCAAAAGCAGGCCTGTTTTGCCACTGACTTCGGTCTCGCCATGGTCGCGAGCCAATTGTCGGCACCGATCGGCCGTGCGGCGATCCTGCCAGACGATGGCGTTGTAGATGGGCACGCCGCTGCGCCTATCCCAGAGAATCGTCGTTTCCCGCTGATTGGTAATGCCGATGGCGGCGGCCATCTGCTGCGTTTCGCCGAGGTGCTGCAGTACCCGGCGGCTGGTGGATATGACCGTGGCCCAAATCACTTCGGCGTCATGTTCCACCCAGCCTGGGCCTGAGTAGATTTGTTCGAAGCTCTGCTGTTCCACCGCCACTACATCGCCCGCGGCAGAAAAGCCGATGGCGCGGGTGGAACTCGTTCCTTGATCGATCGCGAGCAAAATGTCGTCAGGCACTGCAGTTCATCTTTTGAATGGACGCGAGACGTGTCGGGCCTGCGAGGATAGCTGCTAGCCGGTCCGGCGCAAGCCGGCACTTCAGTATCCGCCGCCGTCTGCGCACACTGTCCGCGGACACTCCAATATCGCGCAATGAAAAATAATATGTTTAAAAACAATATCTTATAGACATCAGTCGAAATCCGCCGGAAGATTCGGGTGTTCCGCATGCTGAAACATTCTGTCGATCTGCGCGGCGGTCGTTCGCCCCAGCGACAGCGGCGGTAGAGCATCGCGCGGAAAAAACGCCGCCTCACTCGTCTCGTCACTGGCGCGAGCGGCGCCTCCGGTGATTTCGCAGATGAAAAACATTTTGTAAATGGAGTCGACATTGCGCGGCGGGTGCCCGCTCTTCTGATAGTCGCGGACGGCCGCAAGCTTGAGGGCCTTGGCCTCGAATCCGGACTCTTCGGCGATTTCCCTCACCACGCATTCGGCGGCCGATTGATTGACGTCGGCCCAACCGCCGGGGAGCGTCCATTTACCGTCGTTGATTTCGCGCACCAGCAGCACGCGCCCATCGACGAAGGCGGCGCCGCGCACATCGACTTTGGGCGTTGCGTACCCCCAGCCTTCTTGCAAGATCCGGAGGATCATGTCGAAGTTCCCGCCTGAACCCTGCGCCAGCATCGACGCCGCCAATTCGCGCACTTGGCAATAGCGTTGCCGGTCGAAGCGATCCGCCGTGAAAGTCAAGCCGGTCTGCGCGATGGCGCGCAATTCGCGCGCGATCCTCAACCATTGCGGTTCGTCCGCCTCCATCCTAGGTCTCTTCTGATCGGCTCAGCGGGGTGCGAAAAACTCGGTATAGCTCAAGATGCGATCTTCACTCAGTTCCACGAGATCGACCAGTTCGGTACGGATGGTGACGCCGGTTACTTTGGAGTAAATGTCGGCACGCCAGTGCGCGGTGGCTCGCGGCCATTCGACCACCAGCGACAACAGTGTGTAGTCACTGAGCCGAAACACTTTGACCAGCATGGCGAGCCACGGTCGAAAGTCCGCGATGCCAGTCGCCCGGATCGCGATCGGTTTGTCGGCGCTGGCGCCAACGATTTCATATCGGCCGTGTTCTGCAAACAGCCGGCACAGGCCGGCGAGATCGCCGCCGACACGCGCCGCATGCAGCTGTTGAATCATGCGTTCCGCTATGACGCGCTCCGCCACTTTACTCGCTCCTTCGGTCAGGCCATCGCAGCCCGAATTTCACCGCCGATCTGTTCGAACGCGGTGCGGGCATACGGAATCACGGCCCCCAAGCCGTAGAAAAGATGAATCATACCCGGGTGGCAAGTGTAGGACACATCAGAATGCGCGCGGGTAAGGCGCTCGAAATAATCCCGGCCTTCGTCGCGCACCGGATCGAATTCCGCCGTGTGTATGAGCGTGCGCGGCAGACCGGCAACATCGTCCGCGCGCAGGGGCGAGATCCGAGGATTGGCCGGATCCGTTCCGGGCGGCGCGTAGTGCACTAGGTCGTGATCGAGCGTGGCCTGATCGATCAAATAGCCGCTGGCGAGGTCCCGTCTGGAACCCGTCGAGCGGCTGTAATCGAGAATCGGGCAAATCAGCAATTGCAACGCCAGCCGCGGGCTGCCTATTCGAGCGACCGCTTGGGCTGTCGCCGCCGCGAGCGTGCCGCCCGCCGAGTCGCCGCATATACCGAGGCGTGTGCCGTCGATACCGAAGCGTGCGGCGTGAGCGCCGATATGCGTGACCGCCGCCAAGGCGTCGTCGAGCGCGGCGGGAAATGGGTGCTCGGGGGCCAAGCGGTATTCGACCGAGACCACTCGGCAAGCACCAGAATTCGCGAGCGCCCGTCCGATGGAGTCGTGCGTCGCCACGGTGCCTGCCACCAAGCCGCCGCCGTGGAAGTAGACCAGCCCCGGCAGTATCTTAAGTCTGGCATCGGGGGGGGTATAGATCCTGACCGCGAGTGGCCCGGCCGGCCCGGGCAAGGTCCGGTCTTCGATGCCGCCCACTACTGCTTCGGGACCCGCCAGCTTCATGAGCTCCGCGAGGCCTAGACGACGCTCCGCCACCGTCGTCGTGAGGGCGTTGGGAGGCTTGCCCGCCGCCAGTACATCCAAGAACCGTTTAACGCGCGGGTCGAGCGGCACGGTTTGGTGTCTCGGCGACGTTAGAGACCCAACGCGGCCTTAGTCACCGCCGGCCACTTTTCGAGGTCCAAACCATGAATCGCGAATAGTGCAACCGTTAGCCGGTCGATTCCAAAGGCGACGCAGCTGGTGTGCGCCAATTCGCCCTTGTCGTCATGAATGCTCCACACTTGGCCGAAGTATTCACGGTGATAATTGAAACTCATGCACGCGGTGGGCGGCGCTGAAGGGTAGTAGGGGATCAGCAACTCGAATTTCAGCGCTTGCTGGCGTTGACTGACGGCCATGACTTGGCCGACGCGGCCAAAAAACGGATCGTTCGCCACATCGATGGTGAAGGGCAGGCTGAGGTCGGCCGCCAGCAGCGGGGCCTTGGCCATCCAGCTCTCGCGGAACTCCACGATCACTTGCGGCGAGCCGATTCTCACGAATTCGCGCATCCGAAACGACTGCAGGCGATCCAGGCTGCGCGACGGCTCATGTCTGAACACATCGGCTTCGATATCGAATTGCAATCCGCCGGCCGGCAGCTGGCCGCGGGTTGCCACGATGGGATACACGGGATAGCACGCCGCCGGCGACAGCACGAGGTCCGAGGACGTCACCGAGCTGGTCCAGTCGCCGCCGTTGTCATAGCGGTCGACCGCCGATCGGATCGAGGCCTCTGAGCCATGCAGAGCGCACACACAACCCAGCAAATTGGGGAAGCTCTTGAGGTAGCCGGATTTCTCCAATTGTTTGCGGCTCATCACCGGGGGGAAGCGCATGATTTCAGCTGTTGGGTCCCGTTGCCGCGTAATGTACGATTCGAGGCGCTCGACGACATGCGCATACAGAGCGGTGCGCGCATAGACGCCATCCACGCCCATTGACCGAAAGAGTCCTTCCGCGATGTGAGCCAAAGGATCTGCCGCAGCGTTGGCGGCGGCGGAGCCTGGGCTGCTGGCGGTAGACATCGTAGGTTCAACCACTGATTGAAGTCGGCAATGGCGTCATCAGTGACGTCGTGGCCAGATTGGTGAGGATGCGATCGTTATTGATCATGAGCGGCGCGGACAGCACATCGCGCAGGAGCCGGCCGATGGTAAATTCGGTGTCATTGCGATAACCAGACAAACCACAGGCGCGCAGCGAACTTAACACGGTCGTCACCGCGAGTTCCGACGCCTGCACCTTGGTCAATGTGATCATGGCCTGAAATTCCAGAGACGAGATCGCTTTTTCGTCCTGCATAATGACTTCGTAGCTGCGGAGGTTCGCCGCCAGCACGCCGCGCAAAGTTCGCAGCGAGGAGACCGCTTGGGTGAAGTGTGGAGCACCCGGCGGCATTTGGCCATTCGAGGCGCGGACCGCATGGCGAACGAAGGCCTGCGCTTTGCCGGTGGCGGCTGCGGCAATACCCGCCCAGACCGAACCCCACAAAAGGTGGGCGAACGGCACCATGGTTTGCACGTGAATTCTATCGTAGGGCTCGGGTATGATCTGCTCGGCAGCGGCGCGTGCCCGCAGGGTGAAGCCCTCGCTATGCGTCCCGCGCATGCCGAGCGTGTCCCATATCTGTAGCCGCTCGAGGGTGTAGTCCGCTTTCAGCAGGACCAACAGCACTTGGTCGGAGCCCGCGGCGTCGGCCGCGCGACGCGCGGTGGTGACGACGCCGTCCGCCTCGACGGCGTAGGAAATGACCGTCGCCTTGCGCTCCAGGGTGATTTGTTCGCCGTCGTGCTCGACGGCCGCCTCGCTGGAACGAACGTTGCCGCCGGCCTGCCCTTCGGTAGTCGACGACGCCATGAGCAACTGGTCGGTCGCGATGCGACCTAGAATGCGTTCGAGTGCGGTATTGCCTTTGGTGTGGCGCACGATACACGCCATCTTGATCTGGTGCATGGCGTAGATCAGCGCGGTTGACGAGCAGGCTTGACCGAGGATGTAACAAACGTCGGCGATTTCCGCGATACTCGCGCCTTCGCCGCCCAAGCCTTGAGGGACCTGAATGCCGAGAAGCCGCTGCCTACGAATCTCCGCTAGGGACTCGCTCGGAAAACGTGCCTCCGCGTCGACTGCCCCCGCGTTCGCTTGCGCAACCTCTGCAGCGGCACGTGCGCGCGCCGTCAGATCGTTCTGGCGAACACTGATTACCCGGGCAGCACCCGGCATTCTTTGACGTTCCATTGAAAATCCCCCAATCACCTTAGGGTTTGAAGCATCTTAAGGGCATTATGCGGAGAGTCCCCCGAACGGACAACCGTACCCAGCCAAATCGTGACTCAAGTGACGCCCGACTTAACTTTCATAAGGATATGTAAAATCTTGGATATATTGTGTGACGGGCTCGGCAAAGCACCTTTGTCAATCTCATCTCAACACGGTGCTGCACGGCACGGTATGATCGACCGGCTCGGGCTAAGGAGACGTATCGAGTGGATGCGAAGATGATTGAGGGGGTGGGCGAGCAGCTTGTTGCGCTCGTGAAACATCAGCTTGGGGCTAAAGCGGCCCTCCCTCACCCATTTCCGGTTGACCAGCAGCTAAGCGATCTCGGCGTCACTTCGCTGAAGATGGTGAATCTGATGGTGGCCGTTGAACTCGAGTTTGATATCGCCATTCCGCAGTCTGATATTACACCACAGAATTTCCATTCGGTGGCGGCGATCAAGGCTCTGGTGGTGGGTACGCTCTCGAAGCGCAAGTCCGTCTAGACTTAGGTTGCCTAGACTCGCTCATTGAGCACGGCGATCAGGATGTTCACGTCCTCCATGGTCGTTTCGCCATGAGTGACGCAGATCCGGACTACATCGCGGCCCTCGACCGTGGTGGGTGCGACCCACGCCCGGCCGGAGGCCACCACGCGGCGCACCAGCTCCCGTACGTCCCCCAGTTCGGCCGGCGGCACTGCGTCGAGCACCGCCAGCGCGGAATCGTTGGCGATCGTCCACCCCAGGCGGACCAGTCGTTCCTTAACTAGATCCACGACCTTGACGCTGCGCTCCACATGCGCGCCAAGGCCCTCCCAGCCGGCGGTGGCCAACGCGAGAAACAAACGCAATCCCAAGAAACGGCGCGACCATTGCACGCTGTTGAGATAGGGATCGACGTCCGAGACGCTTGACGGCATGAAGCTCGTCGAGGCGTGAAACGCTTCGGACAGCAGATGTCCGTGGCGCGTGATGAAGATGGCGCAGCCCATGGTGGTTGCAAACCATTTGTGGGCATCGATGGTGATCGAATCGGCGCGTTCGATTCCAGCGAGCACCTTGCGCAATCGATTCGACGCCAGCGCCGCGCCGCCCCAGGCGGCATCGATGTGGTACCAAAGATGTTCATGCTGCGCGATGTCGGCGCAGGCGTGCAATGGGTCGATCATGCCGGCGCCGGTTGTGCCGGCAGTGGCCACCACCATCACGGGCACCGCGCCGTTGGCGTGGTCCTCGGCAATAGCGCGCACCAGCGCCTGCGGATCCATGCGGCCCCGGCCATCGGTATCGACCAGACGCAGCGCCGCACGGCCGACTCCTGCCTGATGCGCGGCTTTCAGCCACGCAATGTGACAGTCGCGCGACGCATAAAACTTTACCGGACCCGCAAAGGCGCGCGCACCGTCGCTGGCGAACCCTGGATGAGCGCCAGTCAGGGCGCAGAGCAGGGCGGTGTAATTCGACTCGGAGCCACCGGTGGCAAAATGCCCGGTCGCCTCGCCACCGAACGCCGCGCGCTGCGCGATGGCGCGGATCACATGCCTTTCCAGTTCCACCGGCACGGGAGAGGAGGCCGAACTCGCCAACTGCGGATTGAACAGGCTGGCGATGCGATCGGCGCACTGCGACGGAAAGTTGGGACCGGGATTGAACAGCCCGAAATAGCGTGGGTTCGCCATTTGGACGATGCCATG
>PMMB01000183.1 GCA_003165495.1 Gammaproteobacteria bacterium
TTAAGCGGCCTGCTTGCGGAAGCTGGTGAGTAGAAACTTGACGCGATCCGACATGTGAGCGCCCTTGCTGACCCAATGCTCGATACGAGCAACGTTCAGTCGCAGTTTGATTTCCGCGCCGCGCGCGACGGGATTGAAAAGCCCCACGCTCTCGAGGCTGGTGCCGCCCTGGCGCTTGCGGCTATCGGTCACCACAACGTGATAGAACGGGGTCTTCTTGCCGCCGCGTCGAGTCAAACGAATCGTCACCATCTTTAATTCACCTTACAAAGCGTAGCCGCTAATTGTAATGACAACGGGGGCTAGAGAGCAACAACTCGTTGAATCGGCAGCAAATGGTGGACTTAGGGTGCCCGGACAGGCCTTTAGGGTCCGAATCCAGGCGGTAGGCGCCCCGCCATACCGCGCATCATGTTCTTCAACATGCCGCCTTTGGCGAGCTTTTTCATGGTCTTTTGCATATGGTCGAACTGCTTCAAGAGGCGGTTGACCTCCGGTAGCTGCACCCCGGCGCCCACTGCGATGCGGCGCTTCCGGGAACCATCGATCAACTCCGGGCGCCGCCGCTCCCGCGGCGTCATCGAATCGATGATCCCCATTTGACGCTTCAGGTTCTGTGCAGAAACTGCGCCGGCCGCGGCCGCGGCATTGGCCTGCAATTGCGCGGGCAATTTATCCAAAAGGGCCGACATGCCACCCATATTCTGCAGCTGGCTCAATTGGTCGCGCAAATCCGCCAGATCGAAGGATTTTCCCTTAGCAATCTTCTTGGCGAGCTTTTCGGCCTTTTCTTGATCGACCTGCCCCTGAACCTGTTCGACCAGCGACAACACATCGCCCATTCCAAGGATGCGCGATGCGATGCGCTCCGGCTGAAACAGCTCCAACGCCTCCGATTTCTCGCCGGTGCCGATGAACAGAATGGGCTTGCCGGTGACTTGCCTCACGGACAGCGCCGCGCCGCCGCGTGCATCCCCGTCGGCTTTGGTCAGGATCACCCCGGTCAAACTCAATGCGTCATTGAACGCCTTGGCGGCGTTGACCGCGTCCTGTCCGGCCATGCTGTCGACGACGAATAGGCGTTCATGCGGATTGACGGCCGCTTCGAGTTCTCTGACTTCTGCCATCATTTCGGCGTCGATGTGTAGGCGACCTGCCGTGTCGACCAGCAGCACGTCGTAGGCCTGCAGCGTGGCTTCGGTCAAGGCACGCTTAGCGATGGTCACCGGGACCTCGCTCGCAAGCGCGGCGGCGAAGCCTGCGCCCACCTGTGCCGCCAACGTCTGCAGTTGCAGAATCGCGGCCGGNNGCGAGTTTGCCGGCGCTGGTGGTTTTACCGGCTCCCTGCAGACCGGCCAGCATCACGACCACCGGCCGCTGCGCGCGCAGATTGAGGCCGCTGCTCGGCTCCCCCATGAGCCGCGTCAGCTCCTCATGCACGACCTTGATGAAGGCCTGCCCGGGGGTGAGGCTCTTGGTTATTTCTACACCGATTGCTCGTGCTTTGACGGCATCGGTGAAGGTCTTGACGACGCTGAGCGCGACATCGGCGTCGAGCAGCGCGAGCCGCACCTCGCGGACCGCGGCGCTAATATTGTCGTCGGTCAGTCGGCCGCGGCCGGACAGCGACTTGAGCGCCGAGGAGAGACTGGATGTGAGGCGGTCGAACATGCTGCGAATGTTATCAAAATTCGAGTAACGGGTCGGGTCGGCTGGGTGCTCGTTGCCGGCCGCTAGGCGCTGCTGGGTGCTTGTGTCATTATCCCAAATGTCATTATTTAGGCCCGTATGTGTCCTAGGCCAGCCGTGATTCTCGCCATTACTTTGTACGTGCTTTACACCGCCAGTGCCTGGGTCATGCTGCGCAGTGTGAACAAACCGCGATTGGAGCCTCTCGCGTGGGCTCTGATCCTGCTGGCGATCGTCGGCCATAGCGATGCCATCATGCACATGATGCGCATCAATGGACCCTTCTCCATCGGTCTGCTCGAAGCGGCTTCCCTTCTCGCCTGGACCCTCGCGGTACTGGCCTGTTTGATTTCCATCGAGAGGCAGAACCGCGCGTTGGGCGCCATTCTGATGGCGAGCGCGGCATTCGGAGCAGCCGTGACTGGCGCCGGACGCAGTTATGCCGAAGCCACGACCGCAGGCTGGGAACTCACGGCACATATCCTGCTCTCCATGGGAGCCGCCGCCCTGTTATTCGCGGCGGCGGTCACGGCGGTATTGTTGGTGTTTCTCGATCGACGATTGCGCACGCGACGAATTGCCGATCTGCCGAACGTCCTGCCGCCGCTCGACGCCCTAGAAAAGGTCATGTTTCGACTCATTGGGGCGGGCTTTGGCTTGCTGACCCTGGCGCTGTTCACGGGATTTGTCTTCGTCACCAATTTGTTCACACAGAACTTGGTGCAAAAGACCGCTTTGTCCCTCATCGCCTGGATGCTGTTCGGCGTGCTGTTGATTGGGCGCATTCGATTCGGCTGGCGCGGCCGCTCGGCCGTTCAATGGACCTTAAGCGGCTTTGGTGTTTTGGCCGTGGCGTATTTTGGCGTGAAGTTCGTCCTCGAGGACATGCTCGGGCGACATTGGGGCTAGGCCAAGGCCGAATGCCACATCCCCCCTTAGGATTACTTTTCGGCGCGTTGGCGGGATTGCTCATCCTCGCGGCATTTTTTGCCGGCAGCGAAACTGCGCTCATGAGTTTGAACCGTTATCGCCTCAGGCATCGCGCCAACGAAGGAAATCGCGGAGCGCGGCTGGCGGAGACACTGCTCGCTCATCCCGACCGTTTGATCGGGTTGATTCTATTGTTGAGTACCATCGTCAATGTAGCGGCGCCGATGTTGGTGGGCTTCATCGCCCTGCGTCTGGGCGGCGAGTTCCTGGTTGCTTTCGGGGCCGCCGCCCTGACGTTGGTGCTGCTGATATTCTGCGAGGTGGCGCCCAAGACTTTCGGCGCCTTGCATCCGGAGCGGCTTGCGCTCCCGGCCGCCTACATCTACACGCCACTGCTGTTGTTGTTGTATCCCTTCGTGTGGGCCACGAATCTGCTCGCCAACGGCGTGCTGCGCCTGTTCGGCGTCTCGCCGCAGCAGGCCTCGAACGCTTTGAGCAGCGAGGAATTGCGCAGCGTCGTGGCGGAGGCCGGTGCGATGATTCCGCATCGCCACCAACAGATGTTGGTCAGCATTTTGGATCTGGAAAACGCCACCGTGGAAGACATCATGGTGCCGCG
>PMMB01000085.1:0-2733 GCA_003165495.1 Gammaproteobacteria bacterium
TTGATGGGATTCGCGGAGCTGTCCAATGTCGACCGGCTGCGGCGCCTGTTCGAAGCGTTCAACGAAAAACACGACATCTTGCGTCTGTTGGATAGTTGCCTGCGGGCCGATGGAATCCAAATCTTCATCGGCCAGGAGTCAGGCTACCGGATTCTGGACGATATCAGCGTGGTGACGGCGCCCTACACGCTGGACAACCGGGTGGTGGGGGTGTTGGGCATCATCGGTCCGACGCGTATGGCCTATGAGCGGGTCATTCCCATCGTGGATTTGACCGCCAAACTGCTGGGTTCGGCCTTGAACGCGCGCAAATAGCCCCCAGTAGAGGCGCTTCGAGCGGCGTTCATGTCGCCGTTGCGTTGAGGGCTTTGCACGAGTGAACGAAACCAATCATGCCGAAGACGCTATCCCTTCGGATGCGAATCCGGCGGACGGCGCGGACCCGTCTGCGGCGCTGGCCGCGGCCGAGGCCAAGGCAACCGAGAACCGGAACAGCTATCTGCGCGCCGTGGCGGAACTGGAGAATTTCCGCAAGCGCAGCGAACGCGAGATTGACAATGCACGCAAGTTCGCGATCGAACGCTTTGCGCAGGAATTGGTCACCGTCGGCGATGCCTTGGAGGCAGGGATCAATGCCGGCTCGGCGAATCCCGGCCCCGCGCTGTTGGAAGGAGCACAGGCCACGTTGCGGCAGCTGCACCGCGCCTTCGACAAGGCCGGCATCAAAATCATCGACCCGGCGGGCCAGCCCTTCGATCCGGAGTGGCATGAGGCCATGGTGGCCCAGGAGAGCCGGGAGCATCCGGCAAATACGGTGTTGTCGGTGATTCAAAAGGGCTATTCGCTGAACGGCCGCTTGCTGCGGCCGGCCCGGGTCATTGTCAGTAAAGCGCCGGGTGGCGGCAATTGAAAATGCCGGGGGACTCCCCCACGTAGCAGGTCATAGGTCAAGAATTTAGAGGGTTTCATCATGGGTAAAATGATAGGCATCGATCTCGGCACGACCAATTCCTGCGTCGCGATCATGGAGGGCGGCAAGCCCAAGGTCATCGAGAACAGTGAGGGCGATCGGACGACGCCGTCGATCGTTGCCTTCACGAAGGACGGCGAGGTGCTGGTGGGTCAATCCGCCAAGCGTCAAGCCGTCACCAACCCCGCAAACACCGTGGCCGCGGTCAAGCGCCTGATCGGCCGCAAGTTCACCGACGACGTGGTGAAGAAGGACATGAGCATGGTGTCCTATAAGATCGCCAAGGCCGACAACGGCGACGCCTGGGTGGAAGTGCAGGGCAAGAAGATGGCCCCTCCCGAGGTCTCGGCGCGGGTTCTCATGAAGATGAAGAAAACCGCCGAGGATTATCTGGGCGAGCCCGTTACCGAAGCTGTTATCACGGTTCCGGCGTATTTCAACGATTCGCAGCGTCAGGCGACCAAGGATGCCGGACGCATCGCGGGCTTGAACGTCAAGCGCATCATCAACGAACCCACGGCGGCGGCGCTTGCCTACGGACTCGACAAGGACGGCGGCGATCGCAAAATCGCGGTCTATGACTTGGGCGGGGGCACCTTCGACGTGTCCGTGATCGAAATCGCCGAAGTGGACGGTGAGCGCCAGTTCGAAGTGTTGTCGACCAACGGCGATACCTTCTTGGGCGGCGAGGATTTCGACCTGCGCGTCATCAACTATCTTGCCGACGAATTCAAGAAGGAGAGCGGCATCGATGTGCGCAAGGACCCTCTCGCCATGCAGCGCCTGAAAGAGGCGGCGGAGAAGGCCAAGATCGAGCTCTCCTCGAGCCAGCAGACCGACATCAATCTGCCGTACATCACGGCGGATGCGGCCGGCCCCAAGCACCTGAACATGAAGTTGACTCGCGCCAAGCTCGAGTCTCTGGTCGAAGATCTGGTGCAGAAGACCATGGAGCCCTGCCGCATCGCGTTGAAGGATGCCGGCTTGTCGATGAAGGACGTGACCGAGGTCATTCTCGTCGGCGGCCAAACGCGCATGCCCATGGTGCAGCAGGCGGTGAAGGACTTGTTCGGCAAGGAGCCGCGCAAGGACGTGAACCCCGATGAAGCCGTGGCGGTCGGCGCCGCAATCCAAGGCGGCGTGCTGTCCGGCGACGTCAAGGATGTGCTGTTGCTCGACGTGACGCCGTTGTCATTGGGCATCGAGACCCTGGGCGGCATCATGACCAAGGTGATCGAGAAGAACACCACCATCCCGACCAAGGCGTCGCAGACGTTCTCGACCGCGGACGACAATCAGACGGGTGTGACCATCCATGTGTTGCAGGGTGAGCGCGATCGCTCGACCGACAACAAATCCTTAGGGAGATTCGATCTCACGGATATTCCGCCGGCAGCGCGCGGCATGCCGCAGATCGAGGTGGCATTCGACATCGACGCCAACGGCATTTTGAATGTCTCGGCGAAGGACGTGAAAACCGGCAAGGAACAGCGCATCGTCATCAAGGCCTCCAGCGGTCTGTCGGAAGCCGAAATCAAGCGCATGGTCGGAGACGCCGAAACGCACGCCGAGGAGGACAAGAAGTTCCGTGAACTCGTCGGCGCCCGCAACAAGGCGGATGCGACCGTACATACGGTGGAGAAGGCGCTCAAGGATGCCGGGGACAAGATCTCCGACGATGAGAAGAAAGCGGCGAGCGAGGCGGTTGCGGCGGTCAAGACGGCGATGAGCGGCGACGATCGCGAGGATATCGAACGCAAGAC
>PMMB01000085.1:2777-7783 GCA_003165495.1 Gammaproteobacteria bacterium
GACGTGCTGGATGCCGAATTCGAAGAAGTTAAGGAAAGCGATCGTAAAAAGGCCTAAGGGCTCAAGGTCGCACGGGATTGTTTTGAGCTGAACCGCCGCCGGTACGTGGTACCGGCGGTTCGTTTTTATGGGCCGTCCCCATAAGGTGAGCAATGGCGAAGCAGGATTACTACAAGCTCCTCGATGTGGCCAGAAGCGCGACGGAAGCGGATATCAAAAAGGCGTATCGCCGCCTCGCCATGAAATATCATCCGGACCGCAATCCGGACGATCCGGAATCGGAACATAAATTCAAAGAGGCCAAAGAGGCCTACGAGGTCCTGTGCGACGCGCACAAGCGCGCCGTTTACGACCAGTTCGGGCATGCCGGGCTCGAAGGGGGCCGGGGCGGCGGCTTCAGTGCCGGCGAGGCTTTCGGCGACATCTTTGGCGAGATGTTCGGCGATATTTTCTCCGGCGGGCAGCGCGGCCGATCCCAGGTGTTTCGCGGCGCCGATTTGCGCTACGAACTGGAGCTGGATCTCGAACAGGCCGTGTTTGGCACCGAATCCCAGATCCGGATTCCCTCCCTGGCCGAGTGCAAGACCTGCAAGGGCTCGGGCGCCGCCAAGGGGTCCAGCCCTAAGACCTGCGATACCTGCCACGGTCAGGGCCAAGTGCGCGTGCAGCAGTCGATTTTTACCATCCAACAACCCTGCCCGCGCTGCAAAGGCCGCGGCAAGATCATCAGCAACCCCTGCGATACCTGCTTCGGTCAGGGCCGCGTACGCCAGGAAAAGACCCTACCCGTCACCGTACCCGCCGGGGTCGATACCGGCGACCGCATTCGCCTGAACGGCGAGGGCGAGGCGGGCCGCAACGGCGGACCTGCCGGGGACTTGTATGTCGAGGTGCGGGTTCGCGAACACGCCATTTTCGAACGCGAGGGCAGTCATTTATCTTGCGAGGTTCCGATCAGCTTCACTACCGCAGCTCTCGGCGGTTCCGTGGAGGTGCCGACGCTCAACGGCGAGGTGGTCCTGAAGATACCGAGCGAAACCCAATCGGGCCGCGTGTTTCGTGTGCGCGAAAAGGGCGTTCGCCCGGTGCGCGGCGGTGCGGCCGGTGATTTGTTCTGCCGGGTGGTGGTAGAGACCCCCGTGAGCCTCGGGGCCGACCAAAAAGAGCTGCTGAAGAAATTCGAGGCCTCGCTGCAGCAGGGCAGCCATCAGCCACGCGAACAGTCCTTCTTTGAGGGCGTCAAGAAATTCTTTACCGGCGCCGTCGGATAGAGATCTTAAGAATGCTGCGCATCGCAATCTTCGGCATCACGGGGCGCATGGGGCAATCGCTGCTGCGCGCACTGCGGGAGACACCCGCCTTCACCTTGAGCGGTGCCATTGCTTCGGCCAATAGCGCCCGACTGGGGCAGGACGCGGCCACCGAGGGCGTGCCCAGCGGGGTGTTGATCACCTCAGATTCAAGGCTGGGGATTCAGGGTGCATCGGTGGCCGTCGATTTCAGCACGAGCCACGGTGTGACGGCCCACGCGCAGGCCTGTGCCGCGGCGGGAGTTCCGATCCTGATCGGCGCCACCGGGCTCGACGCCTCGAGCCGAGGGATTCTGGAGCAGGCGGCGCAGAGTATTGCGGTTCTCATTGCCCCCAATACCAGCGTCGGCGTGGGCGTGGTGGCCAAATTGGTGTCGATGGCTGCGCTAAGGTTGGGGCCCTCCTACGATGTGGAAATCTTCGAGGCGCACCACCGCATGAAATCCGACGCCCCCTCCGGTACCGCATTGGCCCTCGGCGAGGCGGTCGCAAAAGCGCGTGCCCAGACTTTAAGCGAAGTCGCAGCGTTTGACAGGACCGGCCAAAACTCGCCGCGCACCCCCGGCAGCATCGGTTTCTCCAGCTTGCGCGCCGGGGATATCGTGGGTGAGCACACGGTGACCTTCGCCGCCGCAGGGGAGCGCGTCGAGATCACCCACCGCGCCACCGACCGCATCACCTTTGCGCGGGGAGCCCTGCGGGCCGCCGAATGGCTGGTGGGGCAGCCTGCGGGCCTGTATGGCATGGAGAACGTGCTAACCATGGACAGCCATCGCGGGCATCGTTAATATTCGCGCCCGGAAACTGATCGCGAATTAACCCCTGAAGCGGGAGGACGTTCTAAGGAGCGCCTCCCGCTTTGCGCATCTGCGCAAAGCGCGGTAGCGCAAAGCGAGGAACCGGAGTGTCGACACCTGCAGTGCTAGCTCTCGAAGATGGCACCGTGTTCCGTGGCGTCTCAGTAGGCGCAAAAGGCAACACGACTGGTGAAGTAGTTTTTAATACGGCGATGACCGGGTACCAGGAGATCCTGACGGATCCCTCGTACTGTCGGCAAATTGTCACTCTCACATATCCGCACATCGGCAACACCGGCACGACCCCTGAGGATCTGGAATCGGGCGCGGTCTACGCCGCCGGCCTCGTGATTCGCGATTTGCCCTTGCTGCATTCGAATTGGCGCGCCACCGAGTCGCTGTCCCACTTCCTGCTCCGCTGCAAGGTAGTGGCGATTGCCGATATCGATACCCGCAAGCTGACGCGCCTGCTCCGCGAAAAGGGCGCGCAGTCGGGATGCATCATGACCGGCGATTCGATCGACGAGACCGCGGCGGTGCGTGCCGCCAAGAAATTTCCCGGCTTGAAGGGCATGGATCTTGCCAAGGCGGTCTCGACCAAGAAGATCTACCAGTGGAATGACGGCTTGATCTGGAAATCTTCCAGCAAGCCGCCGCGGCCGCAGAGCCGTCTGCACGTGGTCGCCTATGACTTCGGCATGAAGCGCAACATTTTGCGGATCCTCTCCGAGCATGGTTGCCGCATGACGGTCGTGCCTGCACAAACTCCTGCAGATCAAGTATTTGCGATGAATCCTGATGGTATCTTCTTAAGTAACGGCCCTGGGGATCCCGAGCCCTGCGACTATGCCATTGAGGCGATCTCGCGCTTTCTCGAAACGGATCTGCCGGTGTTCGGTATTTGCCTGGGCCATCAATTGTTGGGGTTGGCGAGCGGCGCTAAGACCATGAAGATGAAGTTCGGCCATCACGGGGCCAATCATCCGGTATCGGAAATCGACTCCGGCCGGGTGCTGATCTCGAGTCAGAACCATGGTTTCGCGGTGGACGAGACGACGTTGCCCGCCACGCTGCGCGCGACGCATCGCTCGCTGTTCGACGGCTCCCTGCAAGGCTTGGCGCGCACTGACCGCCCCGCGTTCAGCTTTCAGGGACACCCCGAGGCCAGCCCGGGCCCGCATGATCTGCGGCTGCTGTTCGAACACTTTATGTATTTGATGGTGAAGCGCATGCAAGCCAATTCGCGGGGCCGCAATCCCGTCAAACAGAAATCGGCCGAGAGTTAAGTGCCCAAGCGAACTGATCTTGACAGCATCCTCATCATCGGCGCGGGACCCATCATCATCGGTCAGGCTTGCGAGTTCGATTATTCTGGAGCTCAAGCGTGTAAGGCCCTGAAAGAAGAGGGTTATCGAGTCGTGCTGGTGAACTCCAATCCAGCCACGATCATGACCGATCCGGAAACCGCTGATGCGGTCTACATCGAGCCCATCAACTGGCGGACCATTGCCCGCATCATCGAAAAGGAGCGCCCCAGCGCCTTGCTGCCCACCATGGGTGGCCAGACGGCGCTCAACACCGCACTGGATCTGGTGCGTGAGGGGGTGCTCGAGAAGTTCAACGTCGAGATGATCGGGGCATCGCAGCGCGCCATCGATATGGCGGAGGATCGGGAGCTATTCCGCCGCGCCATGGCCGACATTGGCCTCGAGACCGCGCGCGCCCGCATCGCCCACAGTATGGAAGAAGCGTTGGCGGTGCAGTCGGAAATCGGCTTCCCCACGGTCATCCGGCCCTCCTTCACCCTGGGCGGGAGCGGCGGCGGCATTGCCTACAACCGCGAGGAATTCGAAGCCATCGTGGCGCGCGGACTCGATGCCTCGCCCACCAATGAGGTGCTGCTCGAGGAATCGGTCCTCGGCTGGAAAGAGTACGAAATGGAAGTCGTCCGCGATCGAATCGATAACTGCATCATTGTGTGTTCGATCGAAAACCTCGACCCCATGGGCGTGCACACCGGGGATTCCATCACTGTGGCGCCGGCACAAACCCTGACGGATCGAGAGTACCAGCGGCTGCGCGATGCCTCGATCGCGGTGCTGCGCAAGATCGGCGTGGACACCGGCGGTTCCAACGTGCAGTTCGCGATCAATCCCGACGACGGCAGGGTATTGGTCATAGAAATGAATCCGCGGGTGTCGCGCTCCTCGGCGCTGGCATCTAAGGCGACGGGGTTTCCGATCGCCAAGATCGCCGCCAAGCTGGCGGTCGGCTACACGCTGGATGAGCTCAAGAATGAAATCACCGGCGGCGCGACTCCGGCCTCGTTCGAGCCCACCATCGACTACGTCGTCACTAAGATCCCGCGCTTCACGTTCGAGAAATTTCCGGGCTCGAACACGCGCCTGACCACCCAAATGAAATCGGTGGGCGAGGCGATGGCCATCGGCCGTACCTTCCAGGAATCCATACAAAAGGCGCTGCGCAGCTTGGAGACCGGATTCGACGGCTTCAACGAGCAGTTGACCCTGCCGCTGACCGATGAAGCGGCCGAGAAACTATCCTACGAGCTGCGTTGGCCGGGACCGAACCGGATCCTGTACGTGGCCGACGCGTTTCGCGCCGGCTGGACTTTGCAGCAGATCTACGACGCCACCAAGATCGATCCCTGGTTTCTGGCGCAGATCGAGGACTTGCTGCGCGAGGAAGCGGCGCTCATCAAGGACGGTTTTGAAAGCCTCGAGTTGCCGCGCTTGCGCGCACTGAAGCGCAAGGGCTTCTCCGATTCGCGCATTGCGACATTAGTGGCGCGCGACGAGGCGACGATTCGCAGCCGGCGCCGCAAGCTCGGGCTGCACCCCGTGTACAAGCGCGTCGATACCTGCGCCGCGGAGTTCGC
>PMMB01000251.1:0-3528 GCA_003165495.1 Gammaproteobacteria bacterium
TGCGCAGTGCGCGAATTGGCCGAAGAAACCGGGGTCGTGGCCAAGCGCTGGACACCGTTGGGACAGTTCCTCCCGGCGCCCGGCATATTCACCGAAGTCATTCACCTCTACCTGGCGCGCGATCTCGTGGTCGGGGCGCCCGCGCCGGACGCCGACGAAGACCTGGAACTACAGTGGCTGCCGATGGCCGATGCGGTCGGAATGGTGCTGCGCGGCGAATGGAACGACGGCAAAACGGCGCTGGGGCTCTGGCGGGCCCAATATCACCTTACAAATGTGACGGTTAGCCAGCTTTCGACGACTTTGGGTTGACTTAACGCGACGGACGACTAAAAAGGTACTGTGAGCGGAGATAACTCAAAACCTTCCCCCAAAACCGGCGCCGACGCCGCCGGTGAGGCGTCCATGCCGGACGCTACAGCCGATGCCAAGGGCACCGGGCGGGTCAAATTCGACGACCGCGGCAACGCGATCTGGGAATGGTCGACTGCCACGGGTGCGTTCGGACGCGAGGTATCGACGCAGCGGCTGCAAAAACTCGAGCACCCCGCCTTGTCGATCGCCGCCGAGGATGCCCCGACGCCGTTCGAGACCGTGCGTGCCAATCCGCTCGGCACCAAGAAGGGCTACGACCCCTATGACAGCGGCAAGCTGGGCAAAGCACCGGCGCCCCCCCGCAAGACGGATTTGCGCAAACTCAGCGAATGGCTGAAGTTGAAGAAACAGGCGGCCTTACCGAAGGACGACGACGAGTAGGCGCGGGCTTGAGGTCACGCAAGCGCGTGACGCAATTTCGCCGTGCTACCCAGACGATAGAACCTGCGAAGTTCGCGCACCAGCGCCTCGATCCGCGCCTCGCCGCGGGTCACGAAGCGATGTTCCAATCTCCGGCAATAATGCGCGGCGCAGCGATGCGCCGTTCGATAGCGGTGATACTGATCGGGTTCCAAGCGCGCGTCGAAGCTCACGCGATCGAACAGCCGCGCATGCACCTGCGCGGGATAGCCGCCCCCGTGCTGGTCGGCCAGCAAGAACACGGTGACCGCGTATTTATCGACTTCGGCTTGAGTCTCGAGCTCCAGCAGCGACACCGGCAGGTCGCGGTCCAGCCGCCAGGTCGAATAGACGAAGTGGCTGACGCCCTCGAGCGCCGTGCAGTAATCGGCCAAGTTATTTTCAGTCAAGGCACCGACGGGATCCGCGCCCTCCAGTCGCCGCAATAAGGCCGGGTCCAAGTACAGCGCGACACCGGCGCCGTCCGGCGTTTCGGCCAACAGCAATTCTTCTTCTATGTCGCGCGTGACCACGGCGGGCGCGGCGCCGAGTAGGGCGCGGCGATCCGTGACCAAGTAATCGTAGACGTCGTAGTTCAGGTCCACATCGTAGAGGCGACCGAGAAGCGACTGCAGGCCGTGCAAAACCATCGCGGCCTCAATGCTCGCTGCGAGCGCCGCCCGCCGCAACCGGTTGCACGCCCAGCTGCTTCAATAGACCGTGCGCCCGCGGACTGCCGGTCTTCACCCATATTTCATACAGCCGCAGGATATCCGCATCGGTATGCCGATACGACATCTCGCTGACCTCATTGAGGGCGTCGACCAATGGCTGAAATTTCCGCGCGAGCTGGGCGTAGATCGCCGCGACGCAGCGGCCCGACACGGAGCGTTGCATGGTATCCGCCAGCGAGCTATACGCGTTACCGCCCATCGCGATGTGATAGTCGATGTCGATCAATTTGCGCGCAAAACTGCGCGCGAAGAATCCCGCGACGAACAAGGAGACGTCGCCGAGGCGCTGCAGGCCCCGCTGCCGCGCAGCGGCAGTCGGCGCCTCGAGCGCGTCAGCCAGCATTTGCGCCAGCGGCCGGATGCGTAGACCGTCCGGCGTGCGCTCGTACAGCGCGTCGGCCCGGGAAAACATGGTGAGCAAGTTGACCACGTACTGCTCGGCCTGCTCGTCGATGTCGAGGTGTTGGTGTTCGCTCGCGGAGTGAAATGCGTCACGAAAAAACTCGCGTAAAGAACTGACCGCTACAAGAGATCCCGCAGAGACTGCTTGCATGCTTGGCATCCTTTTTCGGCTGACACCATCCTATCGACAATACAAGCACGAAGTGAAGTGCAAAAGCGCGAACCAGTGTCGAAAAATGCCTATATTTATAGGTTTTCTGTAATCAGCACTCTAGCCGAAAGGCTGCTAAGCGTGACGTGCATCTCGTTGGTGCTAAATAATTTCCGCGAGCGTCGTTATGGTGCGTGGTGGCCGCGCGAATGCTTCAGGCCACTCGCGCGCTTCGCGGTTGAGCCACACGGCCTGCATTCCGGCTTGTGTCGCACCGACGACGTCGGCCAAAGGATCATCGCCGATGTGCAGCACGCGCGCAGCCTCGACGCCGGCCATCTTGAGAAGCGCAGCGTACATTCGCGCATCCGGTTTGGCTGCGCCCGCCGCGCTCGCGGTGATGTGGCCGGCGAACAAATCCGCGATGCCACAGCGCTTGAGATCCGCGTTGCCGTTGCTGAGAGCGAACAGGCGATAGCGCGAGTGCAGACGAATCAGCGATGGACGCACATCGTCATAGAACTCGACGCGATTGCGCGCGCTGAAAAACACCTCGAGCGCTTCATCGGCGAGCGACTCCGCATGGCCCGCCGCGCCGAACAATTCTTTAAGCGCGCGGTGGCGCAAGAAGGTCAGATCATGGCCGTGCTCCGGAAACCGCTCGGCCACGTCGGCGCGCAGCGCACGCATCGATTCGATGTCGTGACCGCTCACGGTTCGCGGATAGCGGGCGCGCAGCCACGATAACAACGTGCGCTCGGCGGCGGCGATGACGGGACCCACCGGCCACAGGGTGTCGTCCAAATCGAAACTCAAGACGAGCGGAGCGATCATCGGCATATTCTTGCGCAAAGCGGCTCACGATTTCGCGGAATCTGCTCTTCTCGGGCTACAATCGCGCGAAACTATCCTTCCAAAGAGAACGTCACAATGGCTGCCTATCGCTTTTCAGTCGCACTCGCTTTGCTCGGCCTTGGTGCCGCCGCAACCGCCGCGGAGCACACGCAACCCTTCACCGTGCAAGACTTGGTGCGCCTCGAACGCATATCGGAAATTGCCGCATCGCCCGACGGTAAGCGCGTGGCCTATACCTTGCGAACCACCGATATGGAGGCTAACAAGGGGCGCACCGGCATTTGGCTGGTGGATACCGGCAAGCGCGCCGCCGACGCGCTACGCCTCACCGACATTGCCGCGAACTCCAATGCCGCGCAGTGGAGTGCCGATGGGCGATTTATTTATTTTCTGTCGAATCGAAGCGGTTCCACTCAAGTGTGGCGGGTTGCTGCAGGCGGCGCGCGTGCCGATGCGCCGGGGGCCGATGCGCTGCAGGTCACTCAACTGCCGCTCGACGTCGGCAGCTTTCGGGTCTCTCCCAAGGCGGACCGAATACTGGTAAGCGTCGAGGTCTATTTGGATTGCGCGGATCTCGCATGTACCAAGCAACGCCTGGACGCGGCGGCTACA
>PMMB01000251.1:3582-5353 GCA_003165495.1 Gammaproteobacteria bacterium
GTGAACCTGACCGGCGGCATCGGCGATGTACCGAGCAAGCCGTTCGGCGGCCGCGAGGACTATGCGTTCAGCCCGGATGGCGCCCAGGTGGCGTTTTCCGTGCGTGCCTTGGCGGGAGAGCCGTGGTCGACCAACTTCGATATTTATGAGGTCGCCGCCGAGGGTGGAACGCCGCGCAATTTGACAGCGGACAATCCCGCCTGGGATGGACAGCCGGCTTACTCGCCCGACGGCACACAACTCGCCTATGTGGCCATGGTCCGGCCGGGCTTCGAAGCCGATCGTTTTCATCTGGTGTTGCTGAATCTGAAATCGGGCGTGAAGCGTCCGCTCACCCAGAATTGGGATCGATCGATCGCGGGCTTTGCCTGGTCGCACGATGGCAAGAGTCTGTTTGCCACCACCGACCACTTGGGCCAGCGGCCGCTGTGGACCATCGATGTAAATACCGGCAGAGCGTCCGCGATCACTGGATCCGGTGAGGTGGAAGGGTTCTCCGTCGGAACTCGAAAGGTGTTTTACGCCTTCAGCAACCTGGGGAGCCCCGCTGATCTGTATGCGGTGGGATTCGCCGGTGGCCTCCCTGCGCAACTCACGCACTTGAACCAGGCGGCGCTCGCGCAGCGAAAATTCGGCGAGTACGAACAATTCAGCTTCGCCGGTTGGAACAATGAAAATGTCTTCGGCTACGTCGTCATGCCGGCGGATTTCAAACGCGATCAGAAATATCCCGTGGCATTCCTGGTGCACGGCGGGCCGCAGGGCAGTTTCGCGAACTCCTGGAATTGGCGCTGGAACGCCCAGGCTTTTGCCGGCGCGGGATACGGCGTCGTCATGGTCGATTTCCACGGTTCGACCGGTTACGGTCAGGCGTTCACGGATTCCATCAGCGGCGACTGGGGCGGCAAGCCGCTCGAGGACCTGAAGCTTGGTCTTGCGGCCGCCCTCAAGCAGTATCCCTGGCTGGACGGCGATCACGCCTGCGCGCTGGGGGGCTCTTACGGCGGCTACATGATGAATTGGATCTTGGGCCAATGGCCGGATCGCTTCAATTGTCTCGTGAGCCACGACGGTATTTTCGACATTCGCAGCATGTACTACTCCACCGAGGAACTATGGTTTCCCGAATGGGAAAACGGCGGACCTGAATATCGGAACCCCGCGGCCTATGCCAAACAAAATCCCGTCGACCACGTGAACAAATGGAAAACGCCGACGCTGGTGATTCATGGACAGATGGACTATCGCGTCCCCGACTCGCAAGGGCTGGCGGTATTCACGGCGTTGCAGCGCCGGGAAATACCGAGCGAACTTTTGTACTTCCCGAACGAGAACCATTGGGTGTTGAAGCCGGCCGACAGCATTGAGTGGTACGACACCGTGCTCGCCTGGATGAATCGATGGACTCGCCGATAGCCGCGCCGCAGCCCAAAACTCGAGCGCCCCGCGGTCACCGCGCCACGTTATCTTAAGGATCGACCGCTCGCCACGCCGCCGGGTAATTCTCGCCGAGCTGCATGATTCGTTGCAGCAGATCGTCGTAGCGCATGCCGGCCGTCAGCGCCGACTGGGCGAAGTCTTCGGCCGCGGAGATGTTGGGGTTGGCATTCGCTTCCAGCACGAATAGCTCGCCGTCGGCCCGCAGTCGAAAATCCATGCGCGCGTAGCCCGTCAAATGCAGTGCGTGGAATATGCGCTTCGACAGTTTTTCCAGCCGCGCCACGGTGCCGTCCGGCAAATTGTCGGCGGCCGCCGTGGTGATGCCGTAGCG
>PMMB01000020.1 GCA_003165495.1 Gammaproteobacteria bacterium
GAGCTCGAGCGCCGCGGCTCCAGCCTGCTCCATTTGGCCAGCATAATTGACCCAGCCGTGATCCGTGATCCCGTTGAGGCTGGCCACGATCGGGATATCGGTGGCCGCGGCGGCATGATGAAGCACGTCGAGATAGTGCGCGGGGCCGATGCGGTAAGACGCTGCTGCGGGGAAATACGTCAGCGCTTCGGGATAGCTGTCTACGCCAATCGTTCCCATATGCTCGATCAACTGTTCGTCTTGTTCGATCTGCTCCTCGAAGATCGAAGGCAGCACAACGGCGCCTGCGCCAAGATCCTCGAGACGCCGGATGTTGTCCACCTCTCCGGTGAGTGGGCTGGCTCCGGCCACGAGCGGACTCTTCAGGCTCAGCCCCAAATAGCGCGTCGTCAGATCCGTCACGACATTTCTCCATTAAGGCTCCTCATTTGCTGACTCCTAAAGCTTTCGCGATTGCAGTCGTCACCTGTGCTGGCGTCGGACCGCTGCAGAGGTTCGCGAATTCCTCGTAGGTGCGGTATTTTTCCTCGACGCCTGCTTGAGCCTGACGCAGGAGTTCCGCAGCCTCAGTCGGTCGCGTCACGGCGAGAGCGTAGTAGCGCAGCTCGTTATAGGCATAGTCCTTGAGCGGAATGATGGGCCTCGGAGAGTCTAGCCGAAACGGACTTTCGCCGATCTTGCGCATGGCGGGAATGTAACGGAAAAGCGGCCAGTAACCGCTGGCCACTGCCAAATCCTGTTGCTTCATGCCATACCTCAGGTCGAAACCGTGGGCGATGCAATGACTATAGGCAAGAATTAGAGACGGCCCTTCGTAGGCTTCCGCCTCACGGAATGCCTGCAAGGTTTGTTGCGGGTTGGCGCCCATGGCCACCTGGGCGACATAAACATTGCCGTAGGCGATGGCCTGCAATGCCAGGTCTTTGCGCGCAACGCGCTTGCCTGCGGCTGCGAACTTGGCGATCGCGCCCAGCGGCGTTGCTTTCGAGGCCTGGCCTCCAGTGTTCGAGTAGACTTCCGTGTCGAGAACCAGGACGTTCACGTTGCGGCCCGTTGCAAGAACATGGTCGAGGCCGCCAAAACCGATATCGTATGCCCAACCGTCGCCGCCCACGATCCAAATGCTCCGTCGGACCAAGTGGTCGATGACAGAGAGAAGGTCACGGGCAATGTCGTTGTGATCGGCGAGCTTCAGAAGCTTGATCTTGAGTTCCGCGACCCGGATTCGTTGGCCGCGGATTTCGGATTCTTTGACCTGTGGCGCCGTCAGAATTGCGGTAATCAAGTCCTCGCCAACTTCTGAGGAAAGAGACTTCAGGAGACTGGTTGCGAGGTCGCGATGTTTATCGGCGGCCAGACGGAAACCCAGGCCGAACTCCGCGTCGTCCTCGAACAGCGAATTCGACCATGCAGGGCCGCGGCCTTCGTGGTTCTTACTCCACGGTGTAACGGGTAAATTGGCGCCGTAAATCGACGAACAGCCCGTCGCATTCGCGACCATCATCCTGTCTCCAAACAGCTGCGAGAGAAGCTTGAGATAGGGCGTCTCACCGCAGCCGGCGCAGGCACCCGAAAACTCGAACAGCGGTTCTAAAAATTGGACGCCACGCACTTCAGCAAAGTCAATGTGCGCGCGGTCATTGACTGGAAGACTCTCGAAGAACGCGATATTCGAGCGCTCAGTCTCGACCAACGGCAACTTGGTCCCGAGGTTGATGGCCTTGATGCCGGGATCGACAGCACTGTGCTCGGGGCAGCTTTCAACGCAAAGCCCGCATCCCGTGCAATCCTCGATGTAAAACTGAAGGGTGAAGCGGACATCGGGATATCCGCGCGCGTTTACCCCTGCTGATTTGAATGTGAGCGGCGCACTCTCGAGTCGTGACTGGTCGTAATATTTGGCGCGGATGACGCTGTGAGGGCAGACAAAGCTGCATTGCCCGCATTGAACACAAAGATGGGCCCGCCAAACGGGCACCTCATCGGCGATATTGCGCTTTTCCCACACTGCCGTGCCGGACGGGAAGGTTCCGTCCACCGGCATCAGGCTCACCGGAATCTGGTCGCCCCTCCCTCGAACATCTTTGCAGTTACCTCTCGCACGAACTCCGGCGCATTTGCGGGCACGGCAGGTGGACGGTCGAATTTACTGGTCACCATAGCGGGCACCTTGACCTCGTGGAGCCGAGACAATGTCTCATCAACGGCCCTGAAATTTTGCTGAACCACTCCTTCGCCCTTCGATTGGTAGGTTTTGCGAATCGATTCCTTGATTCGCACGATCGCTTCCTCGCGCGACAACACGCCGGACAGAGCGAAGAAGCAGGTCTGAAGCACGGTATTGGTACGCTTTTTAAGCCCGACGTCTTGAGCGACCTTGGTCGCGTCAATCACGAAAAATCTGAGTTTCTTGCCGATGACGTGTTGCTGGATCGAGCGTGGCAGCTGATCCCATACCTCCTCGGGGCCATAAGGGCTGTTGAGGAGGAAGGTGGCGCCGGGAGCGGCGAGCTTCAATATGTCCTGGCGCTTGAGGAAATGGAACTGATGGCAGCCGACGAAATTCGCCGAACTAATCAGATAGGGCGAACGGATCGGCCGGGGCCCGAAGCGCAGATGCGACACCGTCTGAGCACCAGATTTATGCGAATCGTACACGAAATAGCCC
>PMMB01000343.1:0-615 GCA_003165495.1 Gammaproteobacteria bacterium
TGCGACTTAGGTTTCTGCATCGGAGGCGTCGCCGGAGTCGTCTGCAATAAACGAAACACCGCCCATCGCGGACAGGGGTCGGACACCAGACTCATATTGCCCCAGGGCAACGGGATGCCGTTGCCGCGATACACCGCGCGCAGGAAGCCCGGCGCATACGCGTCGAAGAAATGCCAGTGTCGATAGGGCGACACGGCCGTCATGCGGCGCATGACCACCGCCGGCGTTACCCCGAGTTTGTGGCAGGCAGAGACGCTGTGCGCTTCGCGGATCAGGAAGCGGCGAAACGGAACGCGGGGGCACAGCAGCGCTCCGGCAAAAAAACTGCATTCGAAGTCGCGCCAGGCATAGAGCACATCCTGCGCACCCATGCCGGCCGCGGAGCCGGACGATTCACCGTCGCCGGAATGCATGGCGCTGTGCGGCGAAATAGCGCCATCGCCGTTGTGCAGAATCTTGTGACCTATGAAGAACGCCAATTCGTATTTCAGTCGCTCCTCTTGGTTGCGCAAGCGCTTGTTGATCAGCACCATCCCGGGTGCTTCGAATTGAGATCGCACCAACGCCCCGCTCGGCTTGCGGGCATCGCCGTCGAACCATTGCACATCCAGCGCG
>PMMB01000343.1:631-2577 GCA_003165495.1 Gammaproteobacteria bacterium
TCCGGCAGTGCGTTCTGCAGCAGCTCGTGCGAGAACAGAAATGCCGGTTCCAAGGGCATGGCCTCGAGGCCGCCCCGTTCACGCTGCGCCGGAGCCGCTTCGACTTCGGTATTTTCGTCGAGAAACCAGCGCGCGTCTTTGCTGAAGATGCCCGCCAGCATGTCCAACATGACGGTCGACGGCATGCGTTTGCCGGTTTCCACCATGCTGAGATAGGACACCGAAGGGGCCCCCGCCGCGTCGATTTGCACGCAGCGGGCTGAGAGTTCATCCAGGGTGAGGCCATTGCGCTTGCGCAGAGACCGGAGCTTGGTCCCGAGAAAATGCCCCTGCCGGATCAATCCCGCCATGTATTTCCATGCGCTTCGAGCATTAGATCGCTAATTGTCATTGGATCCTCATGTGAAATTCACACTGTCAAATTTCCAATGTGTAAATCCGCCCTTCCCGTACTTTAAGCTCATGGCATCCCGAGACGCAAGCTCGCCCGCCTTTGAGCCTTAAGGAGAATTGAATTGAGCGATAAAACGATCGATCGTTGGCCCGGCATTAAGCGCCCCTACAGCACGGCCGACGTGGCGCGTCTGCGCGGCTCCGTGCAGATCGAATATTCCCTGGCGCGATTGGGCGCGGAGAAATTCTGGCGCCAACTGCACAGCGAGCCCGTGATTGCGGGCTTGGGTTGCATGAGCGGAAACCAGGCGATTCAAACCGTGCAAGCGGGCTTAAAGGCGATTTACTGCTCGGGTTGGCAAGTCGCCGGCGATGCCAATACCGCCGGAGAAGTGTACCCGGACCAGAGTTTGTATCCCGTCGACTCGGTGCCGAAAATGGTCGAGCGCATCAACAACGCGCTGCTGCGCACCGACCAAATTCATCACATGGACGGCAAATCCGACATCGACTGGCTGGTCCCCATCGTTGCCGATGCCGAAGCCGGTTTCGGCGGCAATCTCAATGCCTTCGAACTGACGAAGGCCTTGATTCGCGCCGGCGCGGCGGCCGTGCACTTTGAAGATCAATTGTCGTCCGCCAAAAAATGCGGGCACCTTGGCGGCAAGGTCCTGGTCTCGACCGGCGAGGCTATCAACAAGCTGGTGGCTGCGCGTCTGGCAGCCGACGTACTCGGCGTACCCACCGTGATCATCGCCCGCACCGACGCCGACGCAGCGGACCTGCTCCTCACCGATCATGATCCGCGCGACGCTCGCTTCCTCACGGGCGAACGCTCGATCGAGGGCTTCTTCTATGTCAAGGCCGGCATCGAGCAAGCCATCGATCGAGGTTTGTCCTATGCCCCGTATGCCGATCTCCTGTGGTGTGAGACGTCCAAGCCCGACATGGCCGAGGCTCGGCGTTTTGCCGCCGCCATACACGCCAAATTCCCCGGTAAATTGCTCGCCTATAACTGTTCACCGTCGTTCAACTGGCAGGCCAAGCTCGACGCAGCCGCGATGAAGCAATGGCGCGAAGAACTGGCGGCCTTGGGCTATCGCTTCCAATTCATCACCCTTGCCGGCTGGCATGCGCTTAATCTGTCCATGTTCGAACTGGCCACGGCTTATCGCGCGGACGGCATGCTCGGCTACTCGCAGCTGCAACAACGCGAGTTCGGTCAGGAAAGCTCAGGCTACCGGGCCACCAAACATCAGTCCTTCGTCGGCACCGGCTATTTCGATGCGGTTCAAACCGCGATCAGCGCGGGCACGCATTCCACCGGCGCAATGGCCGGCAGCACCGAGACCGAGCAATTCACGACGCCGGTCAAATCGCGCCCGGCGCGCGTACCTGCGTAACGGGTTTGCGCGCATGAGCGCCGCCGTCATTTCCGCCGCGACGCAAGACGGCGTCACAGCGAAAGATCACGCCGCGCTGATCGCGGAACACTTTCGCCAGTATAACGAGGAGTTCGGCCGAATCACGCGGCGCGCGGCACTGAACTTCCT
>PMMB01000331.1 GCA_003165495.1 Gammaproteobacteria bacterium
ATGGCAGTGGTAATTCTCGGCGGCTTAGTGTCTTCTACACTCGTCAGCCTTTTGCTGATTCCGCCATTGGCGGCGCACTGGCTGAGGCAGGATAATTTCCTTCACAAGGACACAAGGCAATGAAAATCAAATCTGCAATTGTAGTTGGGCTCTCCATACTGGCGTGCGGCTATGCTTGGGCGGCAGCGCCGCGACTCACCACGAGCAAGACGATTACCATCGACGCCCCGGCGTCCAAGGTCTGGCACGCGGCGAAGGACTTCAACGGCTTGAATACCTGGCATCCCGCCATCGCCACGGATGAGATCGTCGAAGGCAAGAACAACACCGTCGGTGCCGTGCGCTTGCTGACGCTGAAAGGCGGCGGCACGATCAAGGAGAAGCTGCTCGCCTTCGATCCGGCTAGCCGATCCTACAAATACGCCATCGTCGAAGGGGTAATACCGGTGAGCGACTATACGTCAACCTTCGTCGTTAAATCCGCCGGCAAGAATAAGTCCGTTGTCACGTGGAGCGGCCACTTCAAGCGCAAGAACGTCGGCGACAATCCCGCCGACAACGAAAACGACAAGACCGCGGTGGACACGATCAGCGGGGTTTATCAGGGCGGTCTGGACAATTTAAAGAAGATCGTCGAGGCGAAGTAAGCAACGGCGCAGCGCCCGGCAAGATTCGCCGGGCGCTGCGCTCAAGCCCATGCCATGAACGCCCTTGATTCGTTCCATCCCGCCGTTGCCGCCTGGTTCTCGCGGACTTTCGATGCGCCGACTCCCGCGCAGGAGCGGGCGTGGCCGGCGCTGCAGTCGGGGCAGCATGTATTGGTGGCCGCCCCAACGGGATCGGGCAAGACCTTTGCGGCTTTCCTCGCGGCCATAGATCAACTCGTCAAAGAGGGGTTGGAAGGTCCGTTGCCAGATGAGACCCGTATCGTCTATGTGTCGCCACTGAAGGCCCTGTCGAACGACATTCAACGCAATCTCGACGCGCCCCTTAAAGGCATTCGTGAAGAACTCGCGGTGCTGAACCTGCCCGATGTGGCCATTCGCGCCGTGGTGCGCACCGGCGATACCTCGCAGGCCGAGCGTGCAGGCATGCGGCGCAAGGCGCCGCACATCGTCGTGACCACACCTGAATCGCTTTACATTTTGCTCGGCTCACAGTCGGGCCGGGACATGCTCTCGAGCTGTCGCACGGTGATCGTCGATGAGATTCACGCGATTGCGGGCAACAAGCGCGGCGCTCATCTGGCCCTTTCTCTCGAACGGCTGCAGGCGCTGACGGGGCGCGCATTGACGCGGGTCGGATTGTCCGCGACTCAGAAGCCGATCGAAGAGGTGGCGAGGTTCCTGATTGGCGCGAGCGGGGCGGCTACCGGCCGCTGTACCATCATCGATAGCGGCCACGCACGCAGCCGCGATCTGGCTTTGGATCTGCCGCCGGCGCCGCTCGAGGCAGTGATGTCGGGTGAGGTGTGGACGCAGGTCTACGATCGGCTGGCCGAACTGATCCGCGAGCACCGCACTACATTGGTGTTCGTGAACACCCGCAGGCTGGCCGAGCGCGTGGCGCGCCACCTCTCGGAGCGACTGGGCGAGGAAAATGTCGCCGCGCATCACGGCAGCCTTTCCAAGGAACGACGCCTCAACGCGGAACAGCGATTGAAGCGCGGCGAGTTGAAAGCGCTGGTCGCGACCGCCTCGCTTGAACTCGGAATCGACATTGGGGATGTGGACCTCGTCTGTCAGATAGGTTCGACGCGCTCCATCAACGCCTTTCTGCAGCGCGTGGGCCGCGCCGGGCATTCGGTGGGCGGTATATCCAAGGGCCGATTGTTTCCGCTTTCCCGCGACGAACTGGTGGAGTGCGCAGCGCTGCTCGATGCGGTTCGCCGCGGCGAATTGGATCGCGTGAGCATTCCGGAGAACGCTCTTGACGTCCTCGCTCAGCAGATGACCGCCGAAGTCTCGGCACGCGAATGGGCCGAGGATGAGTTATTCGGCCTCATGCGCGGAGCGTATCCCTACCGGGCGCTGCGACGCGAGGAATTTGACGAGTGCGTGCGTATGTTGGCGGACGGGTTCAGCACCCGCCGCGGGCGTCGTGGGGCACTCCTGCATCACGACTCGGTCAATAGGATGCTGCGTCCCCGCAAGGGTGCCCGGCTGACGGCGCTCACGTCCGGCGGCGCCATCCCGGACAACGCCGATTACAAGGTGATGCTGGAGCCGGTAGGTCATCTCGTCGGCACCGTCAATGAGGATTTTGCGGTCGAGAGCCTGCAGGGCGATGTATTCCAATTGGGCAATACGTCGTATCGAATATTGCGGGTCGAGCGGGGCACGGTGCGCGTCGAGGATGCCCACGGCCAACCGCCTTCCATACCGTTCTGGCTGGGCGAAGCGCCGGGGCGCACCCAGGAGCTGTCGGCGGCTGTCTCGAGGCTCAAAAAAGAAATCGAGCAGCGCCTTGGAGAGGGGGGCGCCGCTATGCGGTGGCTGATCGAGACCGTTGGACTCGACGAGGCGGCGGCTTTACAAATTGTTCAATACTTGAGCGCGGGCCGCGCGGCGCTCGGCTGCTTGCCCACCTTCGATGCGGTCATATTCGAGCGATTCTTCGACGAATCCGGCGGCATGCAGCTGGTTATTCATTCTGCTTTCGGCAGCCGAGTGAATCGCGCGTGGGGACTGTCCTTGCGCAAGCGGTTCTGCCGGGCATTCAACTTCGAATTGCAGGCTGCTGCGACCGAAGATCACATCGTGCTCTCGCTGACCCATGCACATAGCTTCGAGTTGGCGGAGGCCGCGCGGTACTTGAACTCGAATTCGGTTCGTCAAGTGCTGGTGCAGGCATTGTGCGCGGCGCCGATGTTCGAGGTACGCTGGCGCTGGGATGCCGGCATTTCGCTCGCGCTGCCGCGTTTTCGCGGCGGCAAGAAAATTCCGCCGCAAATCGCGCGAATGAACGCCGAAGACCTGTTGGCGTCGGTATTCCCGGATCAGGTGGCGTGCGCCGAGAATTTGCCGGGCGAGATCGAGATACCCGATCACCCGTTGGTGCGGCAAACGATTCGCGATTGCCTCGAAGATGCGATGGACATCAACAGCTTCGAAGGCGTGCTGCGCAGACTCGAAAGCGGCGACATCCGCGTCGTCGCGCGCGATCTCACCGAGCCGTCGCCGCTTGCGCTCGAGGCGCTGAATGCCCGCCCCTATGCCTATCTCGACGATGCACCACTCGAGGAGCGGCGTACCCAGGCCGTGATGAGTCGCCGCTGGCTCGATCCCGAGTCCGCCGCCGACATCGGCAAGCTCGATCCGGAAGCGATAGCGCGCGTTCGCGCCGAGGCGTGGCCCGATGCGACGACGCCCGATGAGTTGCACGATGCACTACTGTGGCTGACGTTTCTGACCGAAGAGGAGCGGCGGCGCAATGCGGCGTGGCCGTCATTGATGGATGGGCTCGCCGAGCGGGGGCGCGTAGCGCGCATATCATGGGAGCACGCAGCCGTGTGGGTGGCGACCGAAAGACGCGTACTGTTCGAACCGTTGCCGGTATCGGATGAATCCTTGGTCGAGATCGTCCGGGGTCGCCTCGAAGGTTTGGGGCCGGTCACGGCATCGGCCATTGCCGATTCGCTAGCTCTGCCCGCATCAAGGATCAACATCGCTTTGGCCGCACTCGAGGCCGAGGGCTTTGCTCTGCGCGGCCGGTTTGGCCTAGACGCCGCACGAGGGTTGGGGGTCGCCGCAGATGAATGGTGCGAACGCCGACTGCTCGCTCGAATTCATCGCTACACCGTCAAACGTCTGCGCGCAGAGATCGAGCCCGTGCTAGCTCGGGACTTCCTGCGGTTTCTCTGCGAATGGCAGCGAGTGCTGCCGGAGTCGCGAATGCAGGGGTCCGATGCGCTGGCGGCGGTGCTCACGCAGCTCGAAGGTTTCGAAGCACCCGCCGGTGCGTGGGAGACGGAGATAATCCCTTCGCGCATGGCTGAATATGAACCGCAATGGCTGGATGAGCATTGCCGTGCCGGGCGACTCGTCTGGACGCGGCTCGCCGCGCGCGTCACACCCCAATCCGGCGCGCATCTTGCGGACGCGGAACGCGGCCGCGGCGCGTCGCCGATCCGTTCCACGCCCATCACCTTACTGGCGAGGCGCAATGTGCCGCTGTGGGCGGCGCTGACAGATCAATCCGAGCCGGCTAATCTGACATCAAGAGCTGAAGGAGTGGCTGAATTCATACGAGAACATGGAGCCTCGTTCTTCGACGAGATCGCAGAGCATGCCGGTATGCTGCCGGTGGAGGTGGAGGATGCGCTCGCCGAACTCGTGGCTCTGGGAATGGTGAACTCAGACAGTTTCGCCGGCCTGCGTGTGCTGCTGTTGCCGAGCGGCCGCCGCGGCAAGTCAACCTCTTACACCGTGCGTCGTAAGCGTCGGCTGGCGCTGTTCGGAATGGCGGATGCGGGGCGCTGGGCACTGGTGCGGCGGCCTGCGGCGGGCACGTCGAATCGTCGTGACGAGGCGGTCGAACACATCGTGCGCACGCTGTTGCGCCGCTGGGGTGTGATTTTCTGGAAGCTTCTCGGGCGCGAGGCACATTGGCTGCCGCCGTGGCGCGACATACTCATGTGTTGCCGCCGATTGGAGGCGAGGGGCGAGATTCGCGGCGGGCGGTTCGTCGCCGGCTTTTCGGGCGAGCAATACGCTACGCCCGAGGCGGTTGGTCTTCTGCGCGATGTGCGCCGCAAGCCGCACATGCAGCAATACGTGTCGCTGTCGGCCGCTGATCCGCTGAATTTGATCGGCATCATTACTCCCGGGGCAAGGCTGGCCTCGCTCGCCGGCAATCGACTGCTCTACCGCGATGGGTTGCCGATCGCGACTTATGCCGCGGACGCAGTCCATTACCTCGAAGATCTCCCGGCTAACGAGCAGTGGGAGGTGCAGACCGCGCTATTGCGCCGTCATGCTCCTCTCGCGCTGGACGACTTGGCATAGGCGCCGACCATGGAGCCGAACCGGCGACGTCAAGGGGGCCGCGGCAGACGTCTTGACGGAAGCCGCGTTCCTCAACTGCCTTGGGCTGAGGTCAGCAATCCGTACTTGCCCATGGAGGTGCTGTCGGCGGATCAGCTCGAGGCCATTGAACTGACTTCGCTGCGAATCCTCGAGGATCTGGGGATGGAGGTGATGTCGCCCCGCGCACTTGCCGTTCTCAAGGCCGCGGGCGCCCAAGTCGACTCGGCGGCGAGAACTGTCCGCCTGGACCGCGGCCTCGTCGAGAGTGCATTGAGGGGCGCACCCGCGTCCTTTACGCTCACCCCGCGCAACGCCGACAAGCGCGTGACCATGGGCGGGAACCGCATCAACTTCGGGCTGGTCGCAGGTCCGCCCAATGTTCACGATTGCGAGCGGGGTCGTCGTCCGGGAAACTACCGGGACTACTGCGACTTCATCCGCCTCGCGCAGTACTTCAACGCCATCCATTTGATCGGCAACCAAGTGTGCGCGCCCATCGAGCTGCCGGCGACCTCTCGGCATCTTGATACCTATCGTGCGAATCTCCTGTATTCAGATAAAGTCTTTCACTGTACGGCGATCGGCGCCGGNNATGAGCGAGGGACTGATCGCGATGGCGGAACACGGCCAGGCCGTGGTCATCACGCCCTTCACCCTGATGGGCGCCATGGCGCCGGTGTCGCTGGCGGCGGCCCTCGCGCAGCAAAACGCTGAGGCGCTATTTGGGGTGGTGCTCGCCCAGTTGGTTCGGCCCGGCACCCCGGTGATGTACGGCGCCTTCACCTCGAATGTGGACATGCGTTCGGGAGCACCGGCATTCGGCACGCCGGAAAACGCCAAGGCCAACATCGCAAGCGGGCAACTGGCCCGCCGCTATCGGCTTCCGTACCGCACGTCGAATGCCAGCGCTTCCAACGTGGCCGACGCTCAGGGCGCCTACGAGACCGAGATGTCCCTGTGGGGCGCGATTCTTGGACATGGCAACCTCGTGTATCACGCCGCCGGTTGGCAGGAAGGGGGGTTGACTGCGTCATTCGAGAAGCTGGTGCTCGACGTCGAGATGCTGCAGATGATGATCGAGTTCCTCAAGCCCATCGTCGTCAATGAGCAGGAGCTTGGCTTCGACGCCATCAAGGGTGTGCCGACCGGCGGTCACTTTTTCGGCGAACCGCACACGATGGAGCGGTACGAGCACGCGTTCTACCGGCCGCTCGTTTCCAATTGGCAGAACTACGAGAACTGGCAGCTCGGCGGCGGTAAGGACGCGACGCAGCGAGCCACGGAAATTTGGAAGCAGGCGCTCAAGGAGTATGAAGAGCCTGCGATGGAACCCTCCATTCGGGAAGCGCTTGACGCGTATGTCGCGCGGCGTCGCGCCGAAATCGGCAGCGGCGAGCCCTAGGGCAGCGGCAGCTGCGACGCATTCCAACCGCCGCCCACCGCTTCGATCAGGGCCACGCTGGCTTGCAAGCGACTCGACAACACGGCGAGCTCCGTCTGTTCCGCGCTCAGGCGGGTGGTTTGCGCGGTGATCACGCTGCTATAGGGCACGGTGCCGGCTTTGTACTGGTTGAGTGTGAGTGTTTCAGCCTCTCTGGCGGCCGCGACCGCTGCCTCCTCAATGACGGCCTGTTGTTCCAGTACGCGCAAGGTGACGATGTCGTCCTCGACCTGCTGAAAGCCGGCCAGCACCGTCTGTCGATAATTGTCGACGCTCGCGTCGTAGGCCGCGCGCGCCTGAGCCACCTGCGCGCGGCGCAGTCCACCGTCGATCAATGTTTCCGCAAGCGACGGGCCCAACGACCAAATGCGATTCGGCACGCTGAACAGCCGCGACATCGCACGGTTCGTGTAATCGTCCGAGCCGGACAATGTCAGACTCGGAAAGAAAGCTGCCTTGGCTACCCCGATCTGCGCGTTGGCTGCCGCGACTTTGCGCTCCGCTTGCGCCACGTCGGGCCGTCGCTCGAGCAATGTGGAGGGAATTCCCGCAGGCACCGTGGGTACATCGGTTCGCATCGAGGATGCCTTAAGGGAGAACGATGCCGGTTGCTGACCGATCAGCACGGCGATCGCATGTTCGAGTATGGCGCGCTGAATCTTCGCATTCACCTGCTGCGCTTGGCTCGACAGCAGTTGCGCCTGCGCGCTCACGACATCGGCTCTGGCAGCCACGCCGAACCGGTAGCGGCTCTCCGTGATCTTCAGCGACAGCTGCTCGGCCACCACGGTATCATCCAGCAGCTTCTGCAAATGGTCCTGCGCGCGCAATTCGAAATAATCGGTTGCGAGATCAGCCTGAGCGGACAATCGCGCCGCGGCGAGCGCCGCCGCACTGGCTTGCGCGGAAGCCCGGTTGCTCTCGGTCGTACGGCGGATCTGACCCCAGATATCCAGGTCCCAATTGACAGAAGCTCCCGCGGTATCGGTGGTTTGTGCGGGTGCGCCGGCGACCGCGCCACGCTGCCGCCCTGCGCTAACGCCGACGGTGGGCCAAAAGCCCGCGCGCGCCTGCGCCACCAACGCTCGCGCCTGGTCGAAGGCGGCGGCGGCGGCTTTGACGTTTTCATTCGAAATATCGATGCGAACTTCGAGTTGGTTCAATGCATCATCGCTGTAAATTTCCCACCATGGTCCTCTGCTGAGCGCATCGTTGGGTTCGCTGGGTTTCCAATCGCCCGCTTCTTTGTAATTTGGCGCGGCGTCGAACTTGGGGCGATGGTAGTCGGGACCGACCGCGCACGAAGCGGCCACGGCGAGCCCCGTGGCCACGCTCAACCATCGCGCGAATCGCACTACCGCGGTGCCGTGAGGGAGCCGCATCAGGAGACGGCTCCCACGGGGTCCAATCCGTGGCTACGGGGCGGCGGGCTGTACCTGCCTTGTTTCAGATGCTTCCAGTAGCGATGTACGTACAAGTAAACCACCGGCGTTGTATAGACCGTGAGGATCTGGCTGACAACCAGGCCGCCAACTATCGCAATTCCCAAGGGCCGCCGCATCTCTGTGCCGTCGCCGGAGGCAATGGCCAGCGGCAACGCGCCGGCAATGGCGGCGCAGGTGGTCATCATGATGGGCCGAAAGCGCAAGCTACAGGCATGAGCGATGGCCGCGCGCGGATCCATCCCCAGATTGCGTTCTGCCTCGAGCGCAAAATCGACCATCATGATGGCGTTTTTCTTGACGATGCCGATCAATAGCAAAAAACCCAGGGAGGCGATGACGCTAAATTCCGTGCCGGTGCCCATCAGGGCGAGCAGCGCGCCGACTCCGGCGGAGGGGAGGGTCGAGATAATGGTCAGCGGCTGGCTGTAGCTTTCATAGAGCACGCCGAGGACCACATAGATCGCGAGCAGCGCGGCCACCAACATCAGCGGCAGGTTGCTGTTGTTCTGTTGAAACAGGCGCGCAGTCCCATAGGTTCCGCCGCGAATGCTCACGGGCACGTGGATTTCGCTCATCTTGCGTTCGATCGCGTCGAGCGCCGTTTTCAGCGATTCATCTGCCGGCAAGTTGAACGCGATGGCGGTCGAGACGGAACTTCCCGTGTGATTGACGCTCACGGGCGTCGTTCCCGTCGTAAAGTGACTAAACGCCGAAAACGGCACGACGGTCTCCTGGACAGAACTGACAGCCGAGCCGGTGGAGGTGTTGCCGCGCCCCGAATTGGCCAGCGAATTGGCCGCCAGATTGCGCGCCAAATCCGCCGCGACGGCGGTGCTGGATGGAGCCGCGGTCGTCGCGGATTTGAGTACGGTGGTGCCGGCCACCGCTTGGGTCGACTGTGTCCCGCTCACGGCACCGCCGGAGGTACTCACATACAGTTCCTTGAGCACTTCCGGGTTCTGCCAAAACTCCGGCGCCACTTCCATGACCACGTGGTATTGCTGCGGACTGAATGGATTGTAGATGACGGAAACTTGAGCTTGCGCAAATGCGTCGCCCAGCGCGTTGTCGATCTGAATTTCGGTGAGTCCCAGCCGCGACGCGCTGTCACGATCCACGATCAGATCGGCCTCCAATCCGCCGGGCTGCAAATCGGTATCTACATCGGTGACTTCCGGCATGTCCTGCAGCGCGGTCCGAAGCTTCTGGGACCAGGCTTGTAATTCGGTCAAGTCATCGCCGAGCAACGTCCATTGATACTGGGAATTGGCTGAACGGCCGCCGCCGCGGACGTCCTGCACGGCCTGGAGATAAGTCGCAACACCCGCGACCTTGTTAAGTTTCGGCCGCAATCGAGCGATGATCTGATCCGCCGATATTCGACGTACGGCCAGCGGTTTGAGTGCAATGGTGACGTTTGCGTTCGCGCCGCCGCCGCCGCCGCCGAAGCCGCTGCTACCCACGGAGCCCGTGACGGTATTGACCGCGGGATCCGCCTGAATGATGGCGGCCACTTCCTGGAGTTTGCGTTTCATCAATTGAAATGAACTGGCTGCGTCACCGCGAATGCCTCCCTGCAATTGACCGGTGTCCTGTTGCGGGAAGAATCCTTTCGGTATCACGATATAAAGATAAACGTTCAGCCCGATAGTCGCGAGCAATCCGAACATGATGGTTCGCGGATGATGCAGCGCCCAGTCGAGCGTCCGTTCATAGTTGCTGCGTAGTCGGCCAAAGCCGCGTTCGAATGCTTGTCCAAAGCGCGAGGGTTTGCGGCTATCTTTGCGCTCGAGCAACAGCGAACACATCATCGGCGTAGTCGTCAGCGAAATCACCAGCGAGATTAGTATGGATACCGACAGAGTGACGGTGAATTCGCGGAATATCAGTCCGATGATACCTCCTGCGAACATGACCGGAATGAAGACGGCGACCAAAGAAAAGCTCATGGACACCACCGTGAAGCCCACTTCGCGGGCGCCCAGCAGCGCGGCGCGCATGCGCGTCATGCCCGCTTCGATGTGCCGGGTCGTGTTTTCCATGACGACGATGGCGTCATCCACCACGAATCCGGTCGCTATGGTGAGCGCCATAAGCGAAAAGTTGTCGAGCGTATAGCCGAGCAGGTACATCGCTCCGAAAGTTCCAATCAGCGACACTGGTACGACCAGAGCGGGAATCAATGCCGCGCGATAACTGTTCAGGAAGATGTAGACCACCAAAATGACCATGGCCACGGCCAGCATCAGGGTCTGCTCGACCTGGCGCAACGAGGCGCGGATCGTGATCGATCGATCGAAGGTGACCACCAGATCGATCTTCGGGTCGATCGAACTCTTAAGCCGCGGCAATTCCGCTTTGACTGCGTCGATCATTTCGATGACGTTGGCGCCGGGTTGCTGCTGGATTGTGATGAACACCGCGGGTTTGCCGTTATATAAGCCGTAAGTGCGGATGTTTTCGGTCGCGCCATCCTGCATGTCCAGCACTTTTGCGACATCGCTGAGCCGCACCGTCGATCCATTGCGGTTGGCGATGATCAAATTGCGGTAGGGTCCGGCATCGCGTGCATTGTCGTTGGTGTAGATCTGGTAGTGCAGCGCATCGGACTCGATCGCCCCTTTGGGGGCATTGGCGTTCGAGTTGGAAATCGCGGCGCGAACGTCTTGAAGGCCGATGCCGTACTTGGACAGCGACAGTGGATTGATCTCCACGCGCACGGCGGGCAGCGCACTGCCGTTGACGTTGACTCCGCCCACGCCTTGAATTTGCGACAGACGTTGCGATATCACGGCGTCCGCCGCGTCATAGATCTGACCCTGCGTAAGTACGTCAGAAGTCATGGCGATGGCCATAACCGGAAACAAAGCGCTGTTGAGCTTGCGATAGGAAGGATTGCGCGTCAGCGAGGACGGCAGATCGGCATGCGCAGCCACGATCGCTGCCTGCACGTCGCGCGCCGCGCCGTCGATGTCGCGATCGACGCCGAAGGTCAATTGGATATTAGAGGTTCCGACGCTGCTCGAGGAGGTCATGTCATCGACGTCGGCGATGGCGCCGAGATGCCGCTCCAGAGGCGTGGCCACGGTGCTCGCCATCACCTCAGGGCTCGCTCCCGGCAGCTGGGCCGAGACGAAGATTGCCGGTACATCGATGCGCGGCAGCGGTGCCACCGGCAGCAGCATGAAAGCCACCGCGCCGCACAATGCGACACCGGCCGTCAGAAGTATCGTCGCCACCGGTCTATGAATGAACGGGGCGGAGATGTTCATGTTTGATTGTCCGCGAACGATTCGTCGCCGGCGGCAGACTGTGCGGGTCGGCGCAGGCGGGCGGCGATGCGGTCGAACGCCAGATAAATTACCGGTGTCGTGAACAACGTCAGCACCTGGCTCACCAAGAGACCGCCCACGATGCTGACGCCGAGCGGGTGGCGCAATTCCGACCCGGTGCCGGTGCCGAACATCAGCGGCAGGGCGCCGAATATCGCGGCGACCGTCGTCATCAGTATGGGACGAAAGCGCAGCAAGCAGGCCTGGTAGATCGCCTCACGCGGCGCAAGCTTCTCATCGCGCTGCGCAACGACCGCGAAGTCGATCATGAGGATCGCGTTCTTTTTCACGATACCGATGAGCAGAATGATGCCGATCAGCGCAATGATGGTCAGGTCGTCTCCGGCCAGCATGAGGGCGAGCAACGCGCCGATGCCCGCCGACGGCAGGGTCGAGAGAATCGTGATGGGATGAATGAAGCTCTCATACAGCACGCCGAGAACGATGTACATGACGACTACGGCGGCCACCAACAACCAAAGTTCATTCGTCAGGTTACTGCGGAAGGCAAGCGCCGCCCCCTGAAAAGTCGTTCGAATGCTGTCGGGTACTCCGATGCCGGTTTCAGCGCTTTCGATGGCCGTAACGGCCGCGCCAAGCGAGGTGCTTGCGCTTAAATTAAACGAAACCGTGGTCGCCGGAAATTGCGCCAGATGATTGATGAGCAAGGGACGAGTTTCCACGTCCACTTTGGCGATGGCCGACAGCGGCACCTGACCGCCGCTCGACGAGGGCACGTAGATGGACGCGAGCGAGGCCACCGATCGATACGAGGCCGGATCCGCTTCCAGAATCACGCGATACTGATTCGACTGGGTGAAAATGGTGGAAACGATTCGCTGACCGAATGCATCGTACAGCGCGTTGTCGACGGTACCCACGCTGATGCCGAGACGCGCCGCGCTGTCGCGGTCGATGGTGATGTAGGCCGCAAGTCCGTTGTTCTCCTCGTTGCTGACGACGTCCGCGAGCTCGGGTTGCTGACGAAGCGCCGCCAGCAGTTTGGGAGTCCATGCGGATAATGCCGCGGAGTCCGCGCTTTCCAGGGTGAATTGGTATTGGGTGCGGCTCAGCGTGTTGTCGAGAGTGAGATCCTGCACCGGTTGCATGTACAGCGTGATGCCCGCGATGTCGGCCGTCTCGGCCTGCAGGCGCCGGATGGCATCGGCGAGATTCGAACTGCGTGTGCTGCGCGGCTTCAAATTGATGAGGAAGCGCCCGCTGTTCAGAGTGACATTGTTGCCGTCGACGCCGATGAAGGATGACAGGCTGAGAACATCGGGATCCTTGAGTATGGCGGCCGCGAGCGCTTGTTGCCGATCGGACATGGCGGCGTAGGAAATCGACTCGGTCGCTTCGGAGACTCCTTGAATCAATCCGGTGTCCTGCTCGGGAAAAAAACCCTTCGGAATCAGAATATAGAGAATCGCCGTCAGCGCCAGGGTCCCTATCGCGACATACAGGGTCAATGGCTGGTGATCCAGCACCCAAGTCAGTTTTCGGCCGTACCACTCGACCACCGCGGCGAACCAGCGCCCCGACTCCAGCGCCGCGTGCCCGTCCGGTGGCCGGTGTTTGAGAAGCTTGGCGCACATCATCGGCACGAGCGTCAGGGAGACCACGGCGGAAATGAGAATCGTGACGGCCAGCGTCACCGCGAATTCGCGAAACAAACGCCCCACCACATCCTGCATGAAAAGAAGTGGAATGAGCACGGCGATGAGCGAGACGGTCAGCGAAATGATGGTGAAGCCAATCTGTCCGGCACCCTTGAGGGCGGCCTCGAGCGGCGTAAGCCCAAGTTCGATGTAGCGCGAAATGTTTTCGATCATCACGATGGCGTCGTCGACGACGAAACCGGTCGCAATCGTCAAGGCCATCAACGACAGATTATTGAGACTGAAATTCGCCAGATACATCACGGCGAAGGTGCCGATGAGGGACAGCGGTACGGAAAGACTCGGAATGATGGTGGCCGGAACATTGCGCAGGAACAGGTAGATCACCAGCACCACCAGTGCGACGGCGAGTACGAGTTCGAATTCGACGTCGGCGACCGAGGCTCTGATGGTGGTCGTGCGATCGGTGAGGATGGCGAGATCCACTCCCGCGGGCAGCGCGGCCTGCAGCGAAGGCAGCAGGTCGTGGATTCTGTTCACGACGTCGACGACATTCGCACCCGGCTGACGCTGCACGTTGAGGATCAAGGCCGGGATCCTGTTCATCCAGCCGCCGAGCTTGGCGTTTTCCGCGCCCGAAACCAATTCGGCCACATCTTTGAGGCGTACCGCGGCGCCGTTCTTGTACGCCACCACGACGTCGCCATAATCTTCTGCGTTTCTGATCTGGTCGTTGGTATTGACCGTGTACGCGCTGCTGGGGCCATCCAGCGTGCCCTTCGGACCGTTCTGGTTGGCGTTGTTGATGGTCGTGCGCAGATCGTCGAGATTCAATCCGTAGGCCGCCAAGGCGCGCGGGTTTGCCACGACACGGACCGCCGGCCGCTGGCCGCCGCTGATACTGACGACGCCGACCCCTTTGATCTGTGAGATCTTTTGCGCGATGCGCGTGTCAGCCAGATCCTCCACCTCCGTGAGGGGCATGACTTTCGAGGTGAGCCCTAGGATCAGCACCGGCGCGTCGGCGGGATTGACCTTCGCGTATATCGGAGGCGCAGGCAGATCTTGCGGCAAAAGGTTCTGCGCTCCGCTGATGGCCGCTTGCACCTGTTGTTCAGCCACATCGATGGCGAGCGCCAGAGTGAATTGCAAGGTGATCACCGACGCACCGGCCGAACTCGTCGAGGACATTTGACTCAGGCCCGGCATTTGGCCGAATTGCTTTTCCAGCGGCGCGGTGATGGCAGACGTGATCACCTCGGGGCTGGCGCCGGGGTAGAACGTCTGAACCTGGATCGTCGGGTAGGCCACTTCGGGAAGCGCCGACAATGGCAACTGCAGGTAGGCGATTGCGCCGACGATCAATATTGCGACCATCAGCAGGGTGGTCGCGACCGGCCGCAGGATGAATATGCGCGAGGGGTTCATGCCGGTGCAACCGCGGACGCAGCTGCGAGCGGGGCCCCGGGATTCATCGAATCCGCGATCGACATCATTGCGCTGGTTTGGCGTGCGTTCGCGGGTGGTGCGCGCCGGGTGAGCCCGGGGTGCCGGGCCGCGCGCTGCCGGGCGGGTGCGCAGTTGCAGCGGGCGCCGGCGTTGCGTTCGGCAACTGAACTGCCGCGTCATCGCGCAGGCGGTCACCTCCTTCGGTCACGACGATCTCGCCGGCGGCGAGGCCGGCTGTTACTGCGACGCGCTCGCCATCGACCACGCCGAGCGTCACCGGCCGCACTTTTACCGTGCGATCGGAGTTCACGACGTAGACAAAAGTGGTCACGACCCCGTTGGGCGCACCGCGGCGCACTGCGGCGTTGGGGATGATGATTTGGTTATGCAGCAGTTCTTGCAGTAGTTGGATGTTGACGAACTGATTCGGAAACAGCAGGCCATCGGCATTCTCGAATTGCGCGCGCAGCTTGACCGTGCCGGTCGTCACGTCGATTTGATTGTCGATAGTGAGTAGCTTGCCGTTCGCCAGCTTGGCGCTGTTGGTGCGGTCGTAGGCTTCTACTGCCATCGCGCCGCCGTCATGCAACCGCTGCATCAGCGCCGATACGTTGTCCTCGGGGATGGGGAAGATGACGGTGATCGGCTGTAGCTGGTTGATCACGACGATGCCGTTTGCATCGCCCGGCGTGACGTAATTGCCTTGATCGACCTGGCGCAATCCGACGCGGCCGGTGACCGGCGCGACGAT
>PMMB01000078.1 GCA_003165495.1 Gammaproteobacteria bacterium
TTCGGCGAATCCACATTGAACACACCACCGGCTTCGGTGTGAGCCTGCGCTTGCAATTCCAACATTCGCGCCGCCAGCTCCGAACTCTGGGTCCTGAGCAGCTCACGATCCACGAGCACGCCCGTGCGTTCCATGCGGTACAACACCGGCACGAGCGGTTGTTCGATGGTTTCGTAGACAGCTTTCAAAGCCGGAATCGCTTCGATTTGCGGCCAAAGCGTCAGATGCAGCCGCAGCGTGACGTCCGCATCCTCGGCGGAGTATTCGGCGGCGCGGTCCACATCCACTTGATTGAAGGTAATTTGCTTCGCGCCCTTGCCCGCGACATCCTCGAAGTGAATGGTCTTGATGCCGAGATATTTCTCGGCAGTCGAGTCCATGTCATGGTGCGTCGCAACGCTGTTGAGTACATACGATTCGAGCATGGAATCAAATCGCTGCCCCGTGAGCGCGATACCGTAGTTCGCGAGGGCGTGGGTGTCGTACTTCAGGTGATGTCCCAACTTAGGTCTGGCGGGATCCTCGAGCAGCGGTTTGAATGCCGCAAGCACCGTTTCCCGATTGAGTTGCTGCGGAGCTCCCGCGTAATCATGGCCGAGCGGCACGTATGCCGCTTCCCCCGGCGCGACCGCGAACGACAGGCCGACGATGCGCGCTTGCATATAATCGAGGCTGTCGGTTTCGGTATCGAATGAAATGAGCGGAGCCGCGGCGAGCTTTGCAAGCCACACGTTCAATGCATCTTGCGAAAGAATCTTGTGATAATCGCGCGCGACGGCAGGAGTCTCGACAACGGCGGCCACGGCCTGCTCGCCGGGTGTTTCCGCTGTTCCCCCGGTTTCCGCGGTTCCCGCAACGATGATGTCGACCACAGCTGCGCCCACATCTGCCACGGGCGGCTCGAGTACCGGACCCAATGCCTTGAGTAGCGCGCGCAATTCCAGTCGCGTGTACAGTTCTCGCAGCTGCGAGAGGTCCGGTGCGCCGGCAGCAAGCTCGTCAGCAGTAACCTCCAACGAGAGCGCAGTGTCGATGGTGGCGAGCTTGCGCGACAGTTCGAGTATCGCGAGCTCATTGCGCAGATTCTCGCCCACCTTGCCGCCGATGTCGCCGGCGTGCGCGATCAGCTCATTGAGCGTTTGATATTGATTGAGCCATTTCGCCGCAGTCTTGGGACCCACCCCGGTGATTCCGGGAATGTTGTCGGAACTGTCGCCGACCAGCGCCAGGTAGTCGATAATCTGCTCGGGAAACACATCGAATTTCGCCTTGACGCCGGCGCGGTCGAGGCGAGTGTTGCTCATGGTATTGATCAGTTCAACCTGCGGACCCACCAGTTGCGCCATGTCTTTGTCGCCGGTCGAGATCAGTACGTTGTACCCGGACGCCGCCCCCTGTATTGCCAGAGTACCGATCACATCGTCCGCTTCGACGCCGGGGACGCGCAGCAGCGGCAGTCCCATCGCGGCCACCACGTCCAACAGGGGTTTCACCTGAGAGCGCAGGTCATCCGGCATCGGCGCGCGATGCGCTTTGTACTGATCGAAAAGATCGTCTCTGAACGTGCGGCCGGGCGCATCGAACACCACCGCGATGCGTTCGGGCGACTCCTCTTTGATCATTTTGTTCAGCATGTTCAGCACGCCCAATACGGCGCCTGTCGGCTGCCCTTGCGAGTTGCTGAGCGGCGGCAGCGCATGGAAGGCCCGATACAGATAGGAAGAGCCGTCCACCAAAATGAGTTTGCGTGCGCTCATGGCCTTAAGCGGTCACCCCAATCAGGGCTTTGGCGTCGCGTCCGATGAGTTGCTCGTTGCTTCAGGCGCCGGCGTGCTGGCGGGCGCAGTCGGTGCGCGCGGACTCGGCACGACTTTCTTGTGCTTAGGGGCATCCGGAAGCACCAGTGGTCCTTTTTGGCCACATCCGGCGACTATCCCGGCCAGAAAGACAGGGACCCACAGGTGCATGATTTTCATACTAAGAGTATACCGCGTGCCGCAACGCGGCAGATTGACCGGAACTTCCAGCGGCGCCGGTCGGTCCGAAACTGCAGTACCTATATTGGAGATATTGATGAAGCGGATATCAGGAACCCTGCTGGCAATCCTTGCGGTTGGTGCATGCGCGGCCTCGACGGCGGCTCTGGCAGAGAATCCGGCCGGATTTTATCTCGGCGCCGGCGTGGGTTATTCCACGGTCAGGAGCGACGATTCTGCCTACGGGCTTCCCGGCTATTTCAATGATCACCAAACGGCCTGGAAGGTAATCGCCGGAGTGCGCCCAATCTCCGTCGTGGGCGCAGAGTTCGAATACATCGACTTTGGCCAACCGAGCAACCACTTCAGTGCCAACAGCATCAACAACTACGGGCTTGATTCTCACCCACGCGCGGCGGCGCTGTTCGCCGTGGGTTATCTGCCGCTGCCCATCCCGTTCTTCGATGTCTACGGCAAGGCCGGCGTCGCGCGGCTGCAAACAGACGTGACCACTGTTGAGGCGCTGGTGACGTGCCCTGTGAATTCGCCGAATTGTTCTCCGATCTTCTCCCGTCAGAACCAAACCGACAACAAGTTCGCTTACGGCGTGGGCATGCAGTCAAAAGCTTGGGGAGTCTCATTCCGCGCTGAATACGAGCGCATCAGCTCCCAGTTCGGTGACCCCGACGCTCTAACCGTCAGCGCCACGTGGACGTTTTAGCGATGAGGCGCTTTCGCATCGCGCAACGCTAGCACGGGGTACTCACGCCAGTTGTAGAGCCGGTCGCGCGACATGGCGCGGGTCTCTATACTGGCGTGCATGAAACGCATGCTTCGACCCCGCGCGGGGCGCTCCTGGCTACTCGCGCTCGGATTCGTCGCCACTCTCGTCGGCTGCGCCAACAAAAACATCATCTCGGGCTCCGGCAGCGGCGACGCCACGACTCGGGCGCTACGGTCGAATGTCGACACCATCGTAGTCATCTACGCCGAAAATCGCGCCTTCGACAATTTGTTCGGGAATTACCCCGGGGCGCACGGTCTCAGCGAAGTCGTGGACCGTGATGGCCGGCCCATGCCGACTTATGCACCCCAGACCGATCGCGATGGGTCCGTGCTTTCGACCCTGCCGCCAACATGGGGCGGCGTCACGGCTGCGGGCGTCAAGCCGGTAGTGACCGAAGCCCAAAGCGCCGGTTTACCCAATGCGCCGTTTTCGATCGAGCACGCCTTTACGGCGCAATCCACTGTCACTTTGTCGACGTCGACCGTGACGCGGGACTTGGCTCATCGCTTTTTTGAGCACCAGATGCAGATCGACGGCGGCAAGAACGACGGCTATGCCGCGTGGTCCGACGCCGGTGGTCTCGCCATGGGGCACTATGACTACAGCCGGTCGGCGCTGTATCGCCTCGCGAAAGACTTCGTGCTCGCCGATAATTTTTTCCAAGGCGCCTTCGGCGGTTCTTTCCTGAATCATCAATACTTGATTTGCGCCTGTGCCCCGGTATATACCAACGCGGATACTGCGGCGGCGAAACCATCCATAGCGATACTTGAAAAAGACGCGGCCGGACGCTATCTGCCGCGGCTAAAACCGGCGCAGGACGCAAAGCTCTCCGCCTTGGACGGCCCCCCCAAGTTTGCGAAAAACGGCAATATCACACCAGCCGACTATTTCGGTGACGGCAAGTTTTACGCCGTCAACACCATGCAACCCGCGTATCAGCCGAGCGGCAACAAGCCGGCGGCTACCGATGCCGATTACCTGTACGCGGATCCCAACAATGCCACTACTTTGCCGCCCCAGAATCAGGTGACCATCGGCGACGCGCTCGACGCCAAACGCGTCGATTGGATTTGGTATTCGGGCGCCTGGGACGCGGCGCTCGCCGACGGCCGGCGGTCGCCGCTCAAATCTCGCGAAGCAATCTACGCGCCCGGGAATGCCGGCGGCAATCCCGACTTCCAGCCGCATCACCAACCCTTCAACTACTACGAGCGCTTTGATCCGAAAGCTCGCGCCGAACAACGCGCTGCCCATTTGAAGGATTACAGCGCGCTAGTCGCCGATGCAGCCGCCGGCCGCTTGCCGGCGGTCGCGTTCTACAAACCGCAAGGCAATGTGAACCAGCATCCCGGCTACGCATCGGTGGCGGAAGGCGATGCGCACATCGCCGATCTGATCGCGAAACTGCGCGCAAGTCCGCAGTGGCAACACATGGTGGTCGTGATTACCTACGACGAATTCGGCGGTGCATGGGACCATGTGGCGCCGCCGCAAGGCGATCTGTTGGGACCCGGCGCGCGAATTCCCGCGCTGATCATTTCGCCGTTTGCGAAACGCGGCACTGTCGATCACACGCAGTACGACACCGAGTCCATCCTGCGATTGATCACGCGCCGCTTCGATCTCGACGTATTGCCGGGGATCATGCTGCGCGATGAAGGTCTTGCCGCGCACGGCGCGCCGCCGATGGGCGACCTGACCAACGCCCTCCAGTTGCGCCAGTAACCTCCGGCCGCCGCGCGTACCGGGACCCGCCGCGTCGCGTGTCCGGGTCGCGCGTCCGCGCCGCTATTTCGACTTCGGCACCGGCTTGGTGTCCGAATGCGCGGGTGGTGCCGCCGGCGCGCCGCTCGATTTGACGCTCAGCAACTCTACCTCGAATATCAACAGCGAACCGCCCGGAATTCCGGGCCTTGGAGCCGTGCCGTAGGCAAGTTCCGGCGGCACGAACAGTTGCCATTTGGCGCCCGGCTTCATCAGCACCAATGCCTGTTGCCAACCCGGTATCACGCCGTTCACCGGGAAGGATACGGGCGTGCCGCGCGCGTAACTGCTGTCGAACTCCGAACCATCCAGCAGTTTGCCCCGGTATTGCACCGTCACTTCATCCGTGGGTGTGACCACCGCAGCGTTGCTATCTCCCGCCACGAGAATCTTGTATTGCATGCCCGAGGGCGTGGTCTTCACTCCCTTTTCTTGCGCATTGCGCCCCAAGAAGTCTTTCGCGGCCGCCTGATTGCGTGCGGTCGCGGCCTCCATCGCTGAGCGCACGTACGCCTGCACTTGTTGCTGGTCGGCGGGAGTACTCTTTTTTCCGTGCAGGCCATCCTTCATGCCGCGCGCAATTGCGTCGATGGAAACCTGATCGGCGATCCCCACCCGGCGCAGTTGCTCTCCGAAAGTCAGGCCAAACAAGTAGCTGGTTTGATCGATTGAGGGCGCTTGGGGCTCCGTTCCGGCCACGGCCGGGGGTGCCGGCGTATTTGGCGCAGGAGTGGGAGTTTGGGCGCCGACAAGGGCTGCGGTTGCAATCAAGGCGCACGCACAGCATGTCTGGCGCAAAATTGCGATTCTGTGATGTTTCATGGTAGGAAAGATACGCCTCTTGAGGGTTGCAAAGGACGGCGCGATTTCAGGTGCCGAGCGACCCGCGTCGAATGATCGCAATCGTCAACCGAGAAGTACATACCAATTTGCCCGCATCGTTGATTATGTCGATCGTCCACACCTGCGAGCGCCCGCCCACATGCACCGGTCGCGCAGTCCCGGTCACGAGCCCGGATCGCGCTGCCCGCAGGTGATTGGCGTTGATCTCCTGACCCACGCACTGATATTCCGCGGCGTCGACGCACATGGCCGCGCCCATGCTTCCCAGAGTTTCGGCGAGCGCCACCGAAGCGCCGCCGTGAAGTAATCCGTAAGGCTGCCGGGTCCGCTCATCGACAGGCATGGTACCGCAAACGAAGTCATCGCCGATTTCAGTGAATTCGATTCCAAGGTGTTCGAGCAGCGTTCCGACCCGGCCGGAATTCAATTCCTGCACGGATCTTTTGCTCTTCCATATCATCATCATGAATCCTTGAGCTTGGCGGCCACTAGGGCATAGGCCTCACGAAACGGAATGCCTTCCTTGGCCACCAAGGCGTTCGCAGCGGCGGCGGCATGAATACCTGGATCGAGCCGAATATTTTCCGGCCGAAAGCTCACCCCGTCGAGAGCGCTCGGCAATATCTCAAGCGTCTGCAGACAGGAATCGACGCCGCGGAACAACGGCGGTTTGATCAGTTGCAAATCCCGGTGATAACCCGAGGTCAGCTTTTGCGTAATCCCGAGCACTTCGTTGAGCGCCGCTTGCGCAACAGCACTGCGTCCGCGCACCAATTCGAATACATCGGGATTGCGCTTTTGCGGCATGATCGAAGAACCGGTGGTAAACGCTTCCGGAAGAGACACGAAACCGAATTCTTGCGTGTAAAAAAGCATCAAGTCGGCCGCGAGACGTCCCGTGTCCTGCGCGAGCAGGGTGATTTCAAACAACAGCTGCGCCTCGGCCTTGCCGCGGGATAGCTGTACCGCCGTCACCGGCTCTTGAGTGACGGCAAATCCCAGACGCCGCCGCGTTTCCTCGCGGCTGAGCTCGAGATTCGGCGTCCCGTACCCGGCCGCGGATCCCAGAGGATTTTTACCGATGCGCCTCTGCGTGAGATCTAGACCCACGGCATCGTCGCGAATTTCCGCGGCAAAGCCCTGCGCCCACAGCGCGACGGTGCTCGGCATCGCCTGCTGCATGTG
>PMMB01000168.1 GCA_003165495.1 Gammaproteobacteria bacterium
TGTTCGTGCGTGAGCACGACGCCCTGCGCGAGTCTTGGGACGGTGCTCGATCCGGAACCGAGGGCGCCGTCGAGCGCTACGGCGCGGACGACGCCTTTCCAATCGCGGACATCGACGAAATCCTGCCCGGATTGATGGAAACGCGCTCGCAGGTCTATTACTCCATGGGTATGCACCCGGACTTCGATTCCCATGTCATGAGTTGGGTCAATGGCTTGCGGGTGCAGGCACGGCAGGCCGCCGGCGCGCCCCACGAATTTGTTGCGCTGAGGCATGTGCTCGACGACATGCGGCTCTACAAGAGCCGCGCCGAACAGGTCAGTCTGCGGCGCGCCGCACAAATCTCCGTGGGCGCTCACCGCCGCGCAATGCGCTTTGCGCGTCCCGGGCGAATGGAGTACGAAGTCATGGCCGAGGTGCTGCATGAATTTCGTTCGCACAATGCGGATATCTCCTACTACCCCATCGTCGGCGGCGGTGCCAATGCCTGTGTCATGCATTACCGCGACAACGATCAACCGTTATGCGACGGTGATTTACTGTTGCTCGATGCGGGCTGCGAGCACGACTATTACGCCTCGGATATCACGCGCACATTTCCGGTCGGCGGCCGGTTCACACCGTCCCAACGTGCGATCTATGACGTCGTGTTGGAGGCGCAGCTCGCCGCCATCGACAAGGTACGTTCGGGAAACCACTGGAATCATCCGCACGAAGCCGCCGTGCGCGTGATTACCCAGGGTCTCGTCACGCTGGGGCTGCTCAAGGGAAAGGTCCCCGCACTCATCAAGGACCAGGCTTACCTGCAGTTTTTCAGTCATCGCACCGGACATTGGCTGGGTCTTGACGTGCATGACGTCGGCGACTACAAAGTCGGCGGCGAGTGGCGGGTATTGGAGCCAGGGATGGTGCTGACTGTCGAGCCCGGGATTTACATTCGACCCTCGCCGCGAGTGCCGAAGGAATTCTGGAACATCGGCATTCGCATCGAAGATGAAGTGTTGGTGACCGCCAATGCTGCCGAAGTGCTGACGGCTGCGCTCGAGAAGACTCCGGAAGCGATCGAAGCGTTGTTGCAATGACGCAACCCTTCGACATCGCCGTCGTGGGCGGCGGCATGGTCGGCGCCAGCCTCGCTGTCGCATTGGCGCCGCTTGGGCTGAAGGTCGCGCTGGTAGAAGCCATTGCGCACGATTCCGTGTCTCAGCCCAGCTTCGATGAGCGTACCACGGCGTTATCGAACGCCAGCCGTCGAATCCTCGAGACTCTCGGTGTGTGGCCCGGCGTACAGTCGCTGGCGACGCCGATACGCAAAATCCACGTCTCGGATCAGGGCCGCTTCGGCTTTGCGCGCATCGACGCGGCCGAGCAGGGTCTGACGGCAATGGGCTACGTGGTGCCGAATCGAGCGCTAGGGGTAGCGCTGTGGTCGCGCCTTCAGGCAAGCGCCAACGTGCGTGTCTACTGCCCTGCGGAGGTGTCGCGCGTCACGGCGGATGAGCGTGCGGTCACGTTGGAGATTGCTGGGCCAAGCACTACGGCCAGGATCGATACCAAACTGGTGGTTGGCGCCGATGGCGTGCAGTCGGCCGTGCGCAGCGCCTTTGGCGTCGATGCGGAATCCCGCGACTACGAGCAAACCGCCGTCATCACCACGGTGCTGCCGCAACGCTTCCATGACCATGTGGCTTACGAGAGGTTTACCGGCAGCGGGCCGCTGGCACTGCTGCCGCTCGAAGGTGGTCGATGCACCCTGGTGTTGACCTTGAGCCGGGCGACGGTGGAATCAGCCATGGCGTGGTCGGACGTTGAGTTTCTCGCCGAGCTGCAACGAAGATTTGGATTTCGCCTCGGACGCTTCCTCAAAGTCGGCCGCCGGGTGTCGTACCCACTGTCGCTTACTCGCGCCGCGCGCACCAGTGCGGGGCGCTGCGTCATCGTCGGCAATGCCGCACAGGGGCTGCACCCGGTCGCCGGCATGGGTTTCAACTTAGGGCTGCGCGACGTCGCGTGTCTGGCCGAGCTCATTGCCGAGCGCCGCCATGAATCGCACTTCGACGCGGGGGCCGCAAGTTTGCTGGCCGCGTACGATGCCTGGCGCGCGGCGGATCGCGGCGGCGTCATCGCATTTACCGACGGTCTGGTGCGGATGTTTGCCAATCCATTGAGCGTGGTGCAGCGACTGCGCAATATCGGACTCTTGGCCTTCGACTTGCTGCCTCCGGCAAAGGCTGCGTTGTCCCGCTTGAGCACCGGCGCCGGCGGCGGTGGTCGCACGCGAATCCCGAAGTTGGCGCGCGGCGTCGCGCTGCAATGAGCGCGCCGAGCAGCCGCGACTTCGACGTGGTCATCGTGGGTGCGGGCGTGCTCGGCGCGTCCATGGCCAGCCTGCTCGTGGCGCGCAAATTGAGTGCGCCGGGACGAGTGGCCATCGTCGCGGAGCGCTTTGCAACCGCGGCGTCGGCGGACGCCGACTGGGATCTGCGAGTGTTCGCCCTGAGCCGCGCATCGGAGCGGCTGCTCAAAGGGTGCGGCGTGTGGGATTCGCTGCCGGCGCAGCGGGTGTTTGCGTACGAGCGCATGTGTGTCTGGGATGCCAGCGGTGAACCACAAGGGAAGGGTTCTCTGCGCTTCGACTGTGCGGAAATCGGCGAACCAAATCTTGGATTCATCGTCGACGGTCGCGCCTTGCAATGGCAATGTTTGCAAGCCGCGCGGACGGCGGGTGTCGTGCTGCTCGAGGCCGGGCTTGCCGCAATCGTCGCCACTGATTCCGATATCTCGGTCCGCTTGAGCGATGGCCGTGCGCTGCGCAGCCAGTTATTGATCGGGGCGGATGGACAGGAGTCCAAGACCCGGGCGCTCCTCGGCATTGAAACGGCCGGCCATGCCTATCATCAAGACGCGCTGGTGGCGCATGTGCGCACTGCCAAGTCCCATTGCAACACTGCGTGGCAGCGATTCCTTAGGCCAGGGCCCCTTGCCTTTCTACCGCTGCCGGACGGCCGCTCATCCATCGTGTGGAGCGCCGCGCTGCCTGAGGCGGCGCGACTGCGCGCGCTGGATGGTGAGGCGTTCGGCGCTGCTCTCACGGCGGCCAGCGGCGGATCCCTCGGGGATTGCGAACTGTCGACCCCGCTGGCGGGTTTTGCGCTCAAGCTGCAGTACGCCTTGGAGTACGCGCGGCCGCGCGCCGTGTTGCTCGGCGACGCTGCGCACGTGGTACACCCGCTGGCCGGTCAGGGCTTGAATTTGGGATTGATGGACTGTGCCGCACTCGCCGATGTTCTTGGGCAGGCGGGAGGAGGCGCATTTTTTGGGGAGCACAGGCTGCTGCGGCGCTATGAGCGTTGGCGCCGCAGCGAGAACCTGCTGGCCGCCGGCGCCCTGGACGGGCTGGAGCGATTATTCTCGAACGCGGATCCCATTAGCCGCGGTTTGCGCGCCGCGGGCTTGAGCGCGGTCGATAAGCTGCCCTTCGTCAAGCGCCGCCTGGCGCAACGCGCCCTCGGGTTGAACGGCGATGTTCCGGAGTTTCTTAAAGCCGATCGAGCTTGGCCGCACAAATGAAATCATTCTCGGACAGGCCGCCGATGGAATGCGTCGAGAAAGTGACGTGGCAGTAGTTATAGCCAACACTTAAGTCCGGGTGATGGTCCTCGGTATTCGCGACATGGGCGAGCGCGTTGACGAAGCTCATAGTGCGGTAGAAATCCTTGAATTTGAGCGAGCGCTTCAGGCTCTTGGAATCTTCGGCTATCTGCCAATCCTCATGCAGCTGCTTGCGCAAGAGTTTTGCTTGCGCCGGCGTCAACGGCGGGACGCCGCCTTCACAGGGCACGCATTTCCTGGCGGACAGTTCCTTCACGACGGGTTCCTGCTGTATGTGCGCTCAATGTACCGCTCGACGAGTTCCTGGAACTCTTCGGCGATCCGATCCCCTTTGAGCGTCACCGTCTTTGCGCCGTCCTCGTAAACCGGTGCGACCGGGTTTTCACCCGTGCCGGGCAGGCTGATGCCGATGTTCGCGTGCTTGCTCTCGCCCGGGCCGTTGACGACGCAGCCCATGACTGCGACGGACATGTCTTCGACGCCCGTGTGCCGTTTGCGCCACTCCGGCATGCGGTGGCGTATGTGGTTCTGAATTTTCTGTGCCAGCTCTTGGAAATACGTGCTGGTGGTGCGGCCGCAGCCGGGGCAGGCGATCACCATGGGAGTAAAGGCGCGCAGGCCCATGGTCTGGAGTATCTCTTGCGCGACGATCACTTCTTGAGTGCGATCGCCGCCGGGCTCGGGCGTCAATGACACGCGGATCGTATCGCCGATGCCTTGCTGCAACAGTACGCCCATCGCGGCGGTGGAGGCCACGATGCCCTTGCTGCCCATGCCGGCTTCGGTTAACCCTAGATGCAGTGGGTAGGTGCAGCGCGCCGCCAGATTGCGGTAGACGGAGATCAAATCCTGCACGCCGCTGACCTTGGCGCTGATCACGATCATGTCGGACTTCAAGCCCAAGCTCTCCGCGCGCTTGGCGCTGTCCAATGCCGACACCACGATGGCTTCGCGCATCACGTCGCGGGCCGCCAGCGGCGCCGCCAGCTTCGAGTTCTCATCCATCATGCGGGTGAGCAAGTCTTGATCGAGGCTGCCCCAATTCACGCCGATACGCACCGGCTTTGAATACTTGCAGGCGGTCTCGATCATGTCCGCAAATTGCGGGTCGCGCTTGCTGCCGCGGCCGACATTGCCCGGATTGATGCGAAGTTTCGAGAGCGCCTGTGCGCAAGCCGGATGCGCCTTGAGCAGTTTGTGGCCGTTGAAGTGAAAGTCGCCCACCAACGGCGTGCTGATGTTCATGGCGTCGAGGCGCTCACGGATGTGAGGCACCGCGGCGGCGGATTCGTCATTGTTGACCGTGACCCGCACTAACTCAGACCCGGCGCGCGCCAGCGCCTTGACTTGCGCCACCGTGCCGCCGATGTCCGCGGTATCTGTATTGGTCATGGACTGCACGATGATCGGGGCTTTGCCGCCGATGGTCACCGCACCTACTTTTACGCCTAGGGACGTTCTGCGGGGAGTCATACTCGCGATTATACCAGTGGCACGCCTTTCGCCACGCGCACGACTACCGTACCCGCGATTTTGTCGTGCCAGGCTTGCTTTTGATCGTCGAACGCAATCCAGAAAAATCCCAGGCCGGCGACCATCAATGACAGGAAACAGCTGAGTGCACGGATGATCGCCGTTTCCCAGTCGATATCCCGCCCGTCCACCCGTACGACGCGCAGGTCGAACACGCTGCCGCCGATGGTGGAACCCCGCAGTTTCCACATCACCGCGCCGTAAGCGGCCAACACCAGCAATTCCAGGTGGTGCATATGAAGGAGTACGCCCGTGAGAAAGCCGACTAGTAGGGCATCAAGCAGCAGCGCCCCCATGCGAGGCCAGAAGCCGGCACGGGGCAATGCCGCGGAGATTGGCGGGGGCGCCTCCGCCTGCGGCGCCGGAGCCGGCGCTGCCGGGGCGCCCGATGCCGGGGCAGGAGCCGCGCTGGCCATCGGTGCCGGGCCGGGCGCCGCGGTCGGGCTGGGCGCGGCGGTCGGGCCGGGCGCGGCGGTCGGGCCGGGCGCCGCGGTCGAAGCTCGTAGTCCGTCTTTGGCAGCCTGATGTGCCCGTGCGGCCAGAATCAAGGTGTAGACGACGGCGCCCAGCCCCAGCAAGCCAAGTAGCTTGTAGACGAGAAATCCAAGCACCGGTACCAAGTACAACGCTAGCACCAGGACACCGCCAATCAGCACGGCGACCGCCGGATGGCTCATTGGGCCCACGCCCTGCCGGCCCGTGACGCGCCAGCCCAGCCACGCCAGCATGACCGCTTTGCCAAACAGGCCGGCACAAAATAATCCGAACACGACAAACGGCACCGCCGCAATGCCGATTACCGTGACGCACAACAACACCACCAGCACGGGGGTCAGCAACATGGCGATCAATGCGGCCAGCACCGTTTGCCCAGGCTGCCTCTCGAATGTCTGCACGCATCGGGTAAGACCCTCCCGAAACAGCAGCGCGAGCCCTGCATAGAGCGCCAGACAGGCGAACGCCAATCGCCACGCCCAACCCAGCCCTGGGACCAAGGCCAGCGGGCGTCCGTACAGTAAGCAATGGCGGACCCAGGTGCGGAGCCAACCAAAGCTGCCGAAGTTGTCGGTAAAGACGGTCTG
>PMMB01000004.1 GCA_003165495.1 Gammaproteobacteria bacterium
CTCCCGGCCTCCTGGTTCGTAGGCCGTCACTCAATCAGGCGCAATGATTCGCATCACAAGTCAGTACTCGAATCGTCCAATATTTCCGCAGGATACATCGCCTTAGGTGTTTGTTTTGCATGGGTCGTCACATCTAATATTGGACGTAACCACAATCAGCTTTAGGATCCGGCGCATCGCCCCGCACGAATCGCCATTCACTTCCAACCCCCCAGAAATCGACCTGCGGGTTCAGCTCTGACCGTTGCGCCAGTCCGTTCGCCGAAGCCAGATGTGAAGCCCATCGCGTCAAATTTGGCAATGAAGGGGCCACGCTCGCTGCACGGTTGATGCGATTTTGTCGCGCCATTTGAGAAACGTTTCCGCAGCCATATCAGTCGTGAGTTTGCCGACCAGCACGAAGAGCATTACGTCGGACTGCATCCGATATTCGCGGCCTCAACGGGCGTCATCGCGTGCCATTTGACTCCGGCGCCAGGCTGCTGGCGGTGAGCCGTACACGCGCCGAAAGGCGCGACTGAAAGCCGTATCGGTCTGATAGCCCACATCCTCCGCAATGCGCCCCAGCGGCGCGTTGCTCCGACACAGGAGATTGGCGGCAAGCAGCATGCGCCACTGCGTCAGGTACTGCATCGGTGAGCTGCCGACCAAGTTCTGAAAGCGTTCCGCGAGCACCGACCTCGAGGTGCCGGCGTCATGCGCCAACTCGTCTAACGTCCAGGCGTGAGCCGGACGCGTGTGTAGTGCATTCAACGCGGGTCCGACGATCCTATCTCCAACCCCCGCCAGCCATCCAGTTCGACCTTCTCCTTGTTCGTTCATATAGAGACGCAGCACCTCGATGAACAGTACCTCAGCTAATTTGGCCAAGACCCCGGCACCGCCTGGCCGAGGTGAGCGGGCTTCGGTCAGGGCGTAGCGAACAGAAGCTTCGAGCCAAATGCCGGCATTCGATCCGCGTACATTGACCCGCAACAGCGCGGGTAGCCCCGCAAGCAGCATCCCGGCCAGCCGAGCATCGCAGGCCAAGTAGCCGCAGACGAGCCGCGTCGACGGCCCACCACCACCGTAGACCAGTTGACGCGGACGACGCGCCAGCACTTGATCTAGGCGCGCACCGGTCGCTGGTGGAAGTCCCGGTTGAGAGGTCATGCGATGTGCATCGCCCTTCGGAAAAATGACGGCATCGCCCGCAGTCAGATGTACTGGCGGTTCGTCTCCAAGCTCAACGTAGCACTCGCCTTCCATGATCAGATGGAAAATCACCACACGCTCGGCACCGGGCTCAAGCAGCGGCGCAGCCGCATCTGCGCTGGGGGATTGGTAGCACCAGGGTGCCGTAAACCGCGCGTTGATGAAGATTGCGCCGACCAATCGTACGACGCGAAGCGTCTCAGACAGCGCATCCATTACGCGCTGTCCGCTTCGATCTGCAAGGCGACGGGCACCGCGTCCCGCAGGGCTGCGGATACCGGTGAACAGCGATTGCAATCTTCGACCAAGGTCCGCAATCGCTCCTCGGAGACCCCGGGTGCCGAGATTCTGACGAGCAATCGCACGTCGCGAGGCCCGGCACCGACGGGTTTGCCAGAGATGTCCGCCATACCGAATAGGCCGCGAGTATCAGAGCTACTGCTGGCTGACACTTCCAACATTGCCAGTTCGATCCCTGCTGCAGCCGCACCCATCGCGATGCGCGTAGCGCAACATGATGCGAGACCCGCGCGGAACAGCCAGCCGGGCGTGACTTGGTCGCCGCTGCCACCGAGTTCGGTGGGCATGTCAGTCAACATCTGGGTGCCGTTTGCGTGGCTCGCCACGACCCGCATGCCAGTCTGCCAACGGGCGGTGGCTGGCGCGTCATCATGAATGCCGGCTGCGGGACGGCGCTTCAGAACCGATTCCACGCGCTGCACCGCCGCTGCGATGTCTTTTGTCGCCATGGTTGCTTCTATGCTGACTCAGACGTCCCAATTGTGGGTGGATCGGCGCGCATTTGCCAGTGGCAGCGGCTATGGCGCCGGCCGGTGGGACGAATGAGCAGCAATCTCGGACGCTCGGTCAACCACAATATACGCCGGTAGCCATTCGCCGACGATCGGTCAAAAACGGCCGACTTACAGATAGGACACAGCCGCGCCGAAGTGCAACAGTTTCGCCCCATAGATCGAAGGTTTTGGGGCGCGCATCGGACGTAGCAAATGATGGATGCAAGACTGCAACGGCGTGTTCAGCGCTATGGATGGGACTTGGCGGCAATTGACTACGAGCAGCTGTGGCAGGCACAGCTAGCCGAAGCTCAATCCGCACTATTGTCATTGGCGTCGCTTGAACTGGGCGAACAGGTGCTTGATATCGCGTGTGGCACTGGGCTCGTGTCATTCGAGGCCGCTCGGGCGGTTAGTCCGAGCGGGCATGTGCACGGTATCGATCTATCCGCACGGATGGTCGACGCCGCTGAGCAGCGAGCGCGGGAAATGAAGCTATCGAACTGCAGCTTTTCACGCATGGATGCCGAGACGTTGGCGCTGCCGGACGCCAACTTCGACGTCGTATTGTGCGTACTCGGGCTCATGTACATGCCCGATCCAGAGCAGGCCGTGCGGGAAATGCGGCGAGTATTACGCCCAGGCGGTCGAGTATCTCTCGCCGTATGGGGCGAACAAGCGAAGTGCGGATGGTCTGCGGTTTTCCCAATCGTCGCCGCAGAAGTGGCGAGTGATGTGTGCCCGCTATTCTTCCGTCTCGGACAGCAAGATGCCCTCGCATGTCTGTGTGCGGACGCGAAGTTTGAGGCTGTCAGATACAGTCGTTTCACAACAACGCTCACCTTCGCCGACTCGAACGAGGCCTGCGACGCGGCGTTTATCGGTGGCCCCGTCGCACTCGCGTGGTCGCGCTTCAACGATAAGGTTCGGGCGCGGGTCCGCGCCCGCTATTTGGACGCGATCGAGTCGTGGCGGGACGGCCACGGCTACAGAATCCCGGGGGAATTTGTCCTCGCAGCTGCGGTTGCGCCAAGTCAGCAAGGTGCATGCCGGTAGGCTAGTCATTCGAACAACCATGGTCGCCATTTAATACACTTCAAGGGGAATCATCATGGGATTAGTAGCAGCGGTGTATGGGTCATTTTGCTATGCAGTGTTCTTAGGGTCGTTTCTCTACTCGATAGGTTTCATCGGAGATCTCGTCGTACCAAAGACGATCGATTCGGCTCGCGGTGTCGATTTACCTGAGGCGCTTGCCGTCAATCTCGTTCTCCTTGGCCTCTTCGCTGTGCAGCACAGCGTTATGGCCCGGCAAAGCTTCAAGGCCGTCTGGACTCGAATCGTTCCGCGCGCGGTGGAACGGAGTACCTACGTATTGATCTCGAGCCTATTGCTCGGTCTCATCTGCTGGAAATGGCAGGCCATCCCTACAGTTGCCTGGAACGTCACTTCACCGGTGTTCAAGGCGCTGCTGCTTGCGCTTTTCGCGTTTGGCTGGCTCACCGTGTTGTTCTCGACTTTCATGATCAACCATTTCGATTTGTTCGGGCTTCGGCAAGTGTACCTGCGCCTGCATGGGCTCGATTACACACCGCTGCGCTTCACGGAACGGGCGCTCTACAAGTTCGTACGCCATCCTATCTATCTGGGATTTGTAATCGCCTTCTGGGCGACTCCGCACATGTCAGTCGGGCACCTCGTGTTCGCGATCGCGACCACCGGGTATATATTTGTTGGGATCTTCCTTGAAGAACGTGATCTCATGAAGTATCACGCTGCGGAGTATGGAGCCTACCGCGCGAAGGTCCCGATGCTGTTGCCGACGGGCGTTAAACGCGAACGATCCGGTGCGATCGACGATGTCGGCGATAGCCCAGTGCGGTCGCAATGAGCAAGCCATTTAATGGGGGCGTGGGTTCAAAGTAATCGATGGATTTCCCACTACCGATTCCGGCGTGCTGTAAAGCGAGGTGGAACCGGAATATTAGACAGCGCCAGGTGCTCGAACGCAGTTAAGTTCTTGATTAATTGGTGCGCCCGGAGGGATTCGAACCCCCGGCCTCCTGGTTCGTAGCCAGGCGCTCTATCCAACTGAGCTACGGGCGCAACGGATAAACTATATGGCGGAGAGGGAGGGATTCGAACCCTCGATGGGCTTTTGACCCATACGCCCTTAGCAGGGGCGCGCCTTCGACCGCTCGGCCACCTCTCCGGTCAGGACAAGCCCATTCGCGGAGCGCGGGATGATACCCGTCCGGAGCAGTCCAGGTAAAGCTAAAGGGGTCTAAACGCTTTAGTTAAGCATCATCGACAATCTTGGCGATTGGAGCGCCAGACCGGGAATCATGGTCTTCCTCGCGCTTGATGCGCTCGTAGATCTCCTCCCGATGAACTGGCACATCCTTGGGTGCGTTGACTCCAATCCGGACTTGGTTGCCCTTTACTCCCAATACGGTCACCGTAACTTCGTTGCCGATCATCAGGGTCTCGCCGACACGCCTAGTCAATATCAACATAATTGAGCTCCTTGCTTCCTTGGCATAGCAGCGACGACCACCACTGATTTGGATACCGCATCCCGTATCAAGAATACAAGAATCCTAAAGGCAATTGTTGCATCTTGCCACCAGAATAAACAAACCGTTCAATTAGACAGGCGGTTGCGAATCAGGGACTCCACTCCAGCCAGCGCCTTACCTAAGTTTTCGGGCTGCGTTCCTCCCGCCTGAGCAAAATCGGCGCGGCCGCCGCCCTTGCCCCCGACCTGCGCGGCGACGGCACCCGCGATTTCTCCTGCCTTCATCCGAGACAGCAAATCCGCTGAAACGCCTACCACCAACACCACTTTGCCCTCTTGCACCGTCGCCAGCACGATGACAGAGGAACCCAGCTTGCTTTTCAGCTGATCGACCGCATCGCGCAAAGATTTAGCGTCCGCACCGTCGATTTGTGCGGCCAAAACCTTTATCCCGCCCACATCCTTTGCCCGTGATGTTAAATCGCCACCCTGGCCGCTCGCGAGTTTGGTTTTAAGCTGCTGCACCTCCTTTTCCAGCCTGCGAGAACGCTCGACGAGTTCGCGGACTTTCTCATCTACATCCTCACGACTGCCCCGAAGCATCGCAGCAATGTCGCGCAATACCTGGTCCGTGTGCACAACCCACTCGTACGCCGTATTTCCGGTGACCGCCTCCACGCGGCGTACCCCGGCCGCAACACCCGATTCGCTCAAAATCTTGAATAAACCAATGTCGCCGGCCCGTTCGACGTGAGTACCACCGCAGAGTTCCATCGAAAAATCACCAATTGAAAGCACACGAACATCGCTCTCATATTTCTCACCGAATAACGACATCGCGCCCGCGGCGACCGCTTCATCCAGTGCCATGACCCGTGTCTCTACCGGCGCATTGTTGCGGATCACCGAATTCACAAGTTCCTCAACCTGCCGTAATTCCTCAGGCAACAGCGCTTGCGTGTGCGAAAAATCGAAGCGCAGTCGATCGGCAGCTACGAGCGAACCTTTTTGCTCGACATGAGTTCCGAGCACTTTTCTCAAGGCCGCGTGCAGTATATGTGTTGCCGAATGATTGAGCGCAATAGAGATCCGGCGCTCTCGGTCGACCTGTGCTTCGACAGCATCGCCTATCCGCAGCGCTCCGGCCTCGAGCACTCCCACATGCGCAAACGACGCGCCGATTTTCCGCGTGTCGCGCACGGTGAAACGCGCCGTGGCGCCGATGAGTACGCCGGAATCACCAATCTGGCCGCCGCTTTCCGCGTAAAACGGCGTGTGGTCCAACACCACCTGGCCTTCTTGACCCGGCCGCAGTGCATCAACTACGGCGCCGTCGAAAATCAACGATGTCACGAGACCCTTGTCGGTCAGTCGATCGTAGCCCAAAAAATCCGTCTTGCCCGACAGCTTGACCGAGTCGCGCAGTTCCGAACCAAACTTGCTCGCAGCGCGCGCGCGCCCCCGCTGTGCTTCCATCGCGGCGTCAAAGCCCGCTTGGTCGATGCTAAGGCCGCGTTCGCGCGCCACATCGGCCGTCAAGTCGAGCGGAAACCCATAAGTGTCGTACAGCCGAAACACGGTTTCGCCCGGAATCACCGTGGATGTCAGCTTCGCGGCTTCCGCATCGAGCAGCGCCATGCCGGTGGTCAACGTCTCGGCAAATCGGTTCTCTTCTTGTGCGAGGATTTGGGTCGCACGCGCTTCACCGCTCACCAGTTCGGTGTAGTACGCACCCATTTCCCGCACCAGGCTCGCCACCAGTTTATGGAAGAACGGTTGCGTTTGACCCAATTTATAGCCATGACGAATAGCGCGCCGGATGATGCGCCGCAATACGTAGCCGCGGCCTTCATTGGACGGNNTCAGTGCCCGTGATCTCCGCCGCCGAACGGATCAGCGATTTGAACAAGTCGATGTCGTAGTTGCTGTGCACGCCCTGCATGACGGCCGCGACTCGCTCCAATCCCATCCCCGTGTCCACCGAGGGCTTGGGCAAAGGCACCAACACACCGTCCGATGAACGGTCGTATTGCATGAACACGAGGTTCCAGATCTCGACATAGCGGTCGCCGTCTTCGTCGGGCGAACCCGGGGGACCGCCGGCGATCTCTGCGCCGTGGTCGTAGAAAATTTCCGTGCAGGGACCGCACGGACCGGTTTCACCCATGGACCAAAAATTGGATTCTTCGCCCATTCGCGTGCAGCGCGTGGGGTCGATACCGATCTCCTCGGTCCAGATGCGTTCCGCTTCGTCGTCCTCCTTGAATACCGTCACCCACAGCCGGTCCTTTGGAATCCCAAGAGTCCCGCTGATGAGGTTCCACGCGAAATGAATGGCTTCGCGCTTGAAGTAGTC
>PMMB01000152.1:0-2756 GCA_003165495.1 Gammaproteobacteria bacterium
GCGATGCTGAACAGCGGCAGGCTCAATCCCGAGGCGAACATCAGCGTGAAGGCGGTCGCACCGACCAAGCCGATGAGAAAATTGACCCGACCGCCCCAGAAATCGCCGAGTCCCCCTAAGAACAACTTGCCGAGCGCGTAGGCCAGTACGCCGAAGGATGCAATTGAACCCATGCGAATGATGGCATTGGCATGGCTGACGCCATGTTTTCCCAGTTCTTCGATCAGAAGCGGCGTTGCAACCGATAGGTCGGCACGACAGAAGTAGAGCGCCCCATAACCGCCGAATAGCAAGACGATCGTCATCGTCTGGCGGAACCGCAACGCATCCGGACCGCCTCGGAGTTCCGGCACGGCTGCCATATAAAATCCTGGGTCAAGAGGAGGTGGGTGTGATTTCTCCCGCCATCATCTCATTTGAACGGCGCGCGGACCACCACCGCGCACCGCTACGCCTCGAAACCGTATCTTGAGGGCATTCGCCGCTATTTGACANNGTCCGCCGGAAAACTCCCCTGTGAACACCATCAAAAGACTGCCGACTTTGTTCATCCCGCATGGCGGCGGTCCGTGCTTTTTCATGGATCCGCCGCCGGCGTCTCCGCACATGTGGGAGGGATTGGCCGCATACCTCAGAGGCATCGACGGCTCGCTTGGGCTGAGACCTAAAGCAGTGTTGGTGATTTCGGGGCATTGGGAAAACCCGCTGCCCACGTTCAACGTCGCCGCCAAGCCCGGTTTGCTGTTTGACTACTACGGCTTTCCGGAACATACCTATCGCTTGAAATATCCGGCGGCCGGCGCCCCTGACCTCGCCGAACGCGTGCGCACGTTGCTCGAGCGTGCCGGGATCAAGAGCGACGTGGAATCCAAACGGGGTCTGGACCACGGTGTCTTCATACCTTTTCTACTCATCTATCCGAATGCGGACGTACCGATCCTGCAGCTCTCGCTGCAAGCCAGCCTCGATCCCGCGCTGCATCTGGCCTTAGGTAGCGCCTTGGCGCCGTTGCGCGATCAGGGGGTTCTCATAGTGGGCAGCGGCATGAGCTATCACAATTTGGCGGATATGTTTTCAGGCCGGGGCGCGGAAGCCGCCGCCGCCTTCGATACCTGGCTGGGCGATGCCGTCCAAGATCCCGCGACCCGCGATCAACTGCTCGCAAAGTGGCGCGAAGCGCCGGGGGGTGCGGCCTCGCACCCGCGCGAGGAGCATCTAATCCCTCTGATGGTTGCCGCCGGTGCGGCCCAAGGTGACCGCGGAATTCGCAGCTTCGGCGAGTCGATCGGCGGCAAACAGATCTCCGGCTTTCAGTTTGGTTGAGGACCGCCAATGAATCGAATTCTTATCTTTGCCTTGGGGCTGGTGCTCTGCGCGCACCACACCGCGGCGAGCACGCCCGATGCGCAAACGGTCGTCGTTCGTGCAGCGTGGCTGATCGACGGGACCTCCGATAAGCCGCGGCACAACATGGAGATCGTGATTCGCGGTAACCGCATCGTCGAGGTGCGCCCGGCGAATTCCCAGGCACTGCCGGCCACGGCGCAAGTGATCGATTTGGGCGCCGCGACGGTGTTGCCCGGGCTCATCGACACGCACACGCATATATTTCTGCAGGGCGAAGATCCCACCGCCGGTGGCTACGATGTGCAATTGCTGAAATTCCCGGCTTCCTATCGCGTGGCGCGGGCCGTGGTGTCGGCTCGCCGTGCACTCGAACAGGGCTTCACCAGCATTCGAGACGTGGAGACCGAGGGCGCCGGATACGGCGACGTCGGCATCAAACAAGCGATCAATGAAGGACTCATCCCCGGACCCCGGATGTGGGTGTCGACGCTGTCGATTTCATCGACCGGCGGCTATCCCCTCGAGGGCTATGCGCCGGAGATCACCGTACCCAAGGGTTCACAGCTGATCGACGGGCCTGTCGAGGCACGCAAGGCTGCGCGCGAACAATTGGATAAGGGCGCGGACTGGATCAAGGTTTATATGACTCATCGTTCCTGGCTCGACGCGCAGGGCGCGCTGGTTTCGCAGCCGACGCTCACCGTCGAGGAACTGAAGGCCGTCGTGGACGAGACGCATGGTTGGGGAAGGAAAGTCGCCTGCCATGCCTACAATGGACTGGGCCTGCAGCGCGCACTCGACGGTGGTTGTGATTCGATCGAGCACGGGCTGGAAATTACAGACGCGCAGATTGCGCAAATGCTCAAGCAGGGTACGTGGTACGTGCCGACCCTACAGGTGTACTACACCGACTGGGATCCCGCGGACACCGACTCAGGAAGACGCGATCGCAAGCGCGTGGCAGTGCATGGGGTGTCGTTCAGCAAAGCGCTGCACGCCGGGGTCAAGATGGCGTTCGGTACGGACGTGGGCGGATTCAAATGGTCCGAACCGATCGCCGCAGAGTTTTCGCGCGAAGTGGAATTCGGCATGACGCCGATGCAAGCCATTCAATCCGCCACGTCGCGGGCCGCGGACCTGCTCGGCAAGCGCGGCGAGATCGGGGTGGTGGCACCCGGCGCGTATGCGGACCTCATCGCCGTGGCAAGCGATCCGCTCGCGGACGTCAATGTTCTCAAGACCGTGCAGTTCGTGATGAAGGACGGCGTGGTGTTCAAGTCTTCGATGGGTGAACGAGTCCCGTAAGGTCAGTCCTGGGCGCGAAGCGTGGCTATATTCTCTGCCGTGACCGCCGACGGTTGTGCGCCAAATCGGGCGGTGACGTAATTGGCGAGGCTTGCGATCTCTGC